>NZ_JBHXRX010000007.1:0-196360 GCF_042714995.1 Streptomyces sp. NPDC058665 | reverse complement strand
CCGTTGGAGAACGGGCAGGCGGACAGGGCCCCTTGAAGGGATACGGGTGATACGGATCAGACGGACTGGTAGCTGACCGCGTGTGCTCCCTGGAGGAGCTGTTCGCGGTTTCTGATGCCCATCTTGCGGTAGACGCGGGTCAGATGCTGCTCCACGGTGCTCACCGTGATGAACAGCCTCTCGGCGATCTCACGGTTGGCGTACCCCTGCGCGGCCAGCATCGCGACGCGTCGTTCGGACTCGCTGAGGGTGCCGAAACTGTCCTGGGCCACCCGGTCGGGACCGCGGGACCCCTCGGCCGGCCTGGTGTCCATGTTCTGCGGCATGGACGTCGGGAGCAGCGCCTGGCAGAGCGACTCCGCCTGGCAGCTCTTGGCGAGCCGCCACGCGCGCCGGGCGGTCGGCCGTGCCCGCTTGTCGCCCAACTGCTGGTAGGCGCGGCTGAGATCGGCCAGGACCGCCGCCGCCTCGTAACGCGCGCCGCTCGCCTCCAGCAGCCGGAAGGCGTCCCGCAGGATCGAGGGCTGCTTGGCGGTCGCCTGGACCAGCGCCAGGGTGTGCAGGGTCATCCCGCGCGAGCGGGTGAGCCCGTTGTCGGGATTGGTGAGCTGCTTCTCGACGAGCCGGGCCGCCTGCTCCCGGTCGCCCAGCCGCAGCCACACCTCGGCCTCTCCGAGCCGCCAGGGCGCCAGGGCGGGGGTGTCGATGTCCCAGCGCCGCATCAGCGTGCCGCACTCCTGGAAGTCCGACAGCGCGAGATACGTGTTGCCCGTCGCGAGGTGGTGACGGCCGCGCGCGTACAGGTAGTGCAGCCCCGCGCGGGTGAGGAAGAGCGCCGGCGGCGGCTCGGCCGCCAAGTGCTTCGCCGCGGCCTGGTGGTTGCCCATGGCGGTGTGGGCCTCGACGAGCACGGTCAGTGCCAGCGCGCTGCTGACGTTCCACCTCGGCCCGGACAGCCGGGCGTACGCAGTCTCCGCCTGGCGTACGGCGTCCGCCAGCCGTCCGCGCCGCAGGGAGAGGAGCGCGCCGACGCTTTCGATCTGGGCGCGCCAGCCGGGGGCCTCATGTCCTTCCATCTCGGCCGCGACCAGCTCGTACCACGTGGCCGCGGCGTCGAGTTGATCCGCGTAGCACAGGGCCAGCAGCGCCTTCGGCAGACCGCTGAGTCTCGAAGTCGACCGGCTCTGGCTGCCCTGGAACACCTGCTCCGCCAGGGCGACGGCGTATTTGTCGGCGCCGTTCTCAAGGACGAGTGCGAGGGCGTGGCGTGCCCTTAATTCCGCGTGGGACGTCGCAGGGGCGGTGGTGGCCGGGAGCGGACGGCTCAGTCGTTCGAGCAGACCGGGGACTTCGGCGGCCATCAGCATCCGGGTGCTGTGCAGCGCGTTCGACAGGTCCTCGTCGCCGGTGTTGACGTGGTCGACAACCTCCAGTGCCTCGTCGAAGTTGAGGTGGAACAGCATCCCCTCGGCGACCCACAGGGCGTCGTTGCCCGCGAGTTTCCCTTCGAGGATGGGGCCCTTGAGCGCGCGGAAGTGCGGGCCGGACTCGGCGGGCCTGAGCTGCCACTGGCCGAACGCGTAGAGGGACTTGGCCGACAGCCGCTGTCCCTCGTCCGACGAGCACTCGCAGGCCAGCTCCAGATACCGGATGCCCTGCGGTACGTCCCCGTCCTCCATGGCGTGGGACGCGGCCTCCTGGAGGACGGGCAGCACCCATCCGTCGTGCAGCGGGCCGACGTTGAGCAGATGCATGGCGACGGCCTGCGGCGGCGCCCCGCCCTCGTTCAACAGGCAGGCGGCGCGGTAGCGCTGCTGGGTCGCCTCGCCGTGCGGCATCTCACCGAGGACCGCCTGCCGCACGCCCGCGTGCCGCAGCCGCGCGCCCTCCAGCACCCCCATGGTGGTGAACAGCCGTATATAACGTTTCAGCAGTTCGGGGTCGATACCGCTCAGGCGGCTCAGCAGAAGAGGCGTGGTCGCCTCGTCCAGCAGGGCGACGCACCGGGCGACCCGGACCGCGCGCGGACCGAGCCGGTGCAGATAGGCGAGGACCGCCTGGTAGAAGACCGGGCCGATCGACGCCCCGCCCTCGGTGGTCGTCTGGCGGCCGGGGCCCTCGGTCTGCTGCGGGACCGGCCCCGGGGCGGACTCGGACGCCGCGCGCAGCCGGTGCTCCTCGATGAGCGCCAGCGCGAGCAGCGGGTTTCCACCGCTCAGCCGGTGGATCTCCACGATCAGCCGGTCCGACGGCAGGACCGGGAGCCGGCTCGCGGCCAGCCCCATGAGGTCCACGCGCGTGAGCGGCTCCAGATGGAAGTGGCGCGCGCTGGTCCGGTACAGCAGGTCGTCCAGGACCCGAGCCGGCTGCTCGTCGACGGAGACGCCGTGCGTGAAGACCAGCGTGAGCGAGAGCTGGGTCAACCGCTGCGCCAGGTGGCGCAGGCAGGTCAGGGTGGCGGTGTCGGTGTGCTGGATGTCGTCCACCGTGATGAGCACGGGGTGCCAGGTGGTCAGTTCGGCGATGACCTGGTAGGTCCGTCGGGCGACGGCCAGCGGGTCGTCGTGGGCCCCGGGCGGGGCGAGCGCGGCGGCCACATCGGCCGCCCTGCCGGTACGGAGAGTGCGCGGGCCCCCGTTGCCCGGACCCTCGGTGGCGATGCACTGCGTTTCGATCGAGTGCAGGAGCTGGGCGAGGGCGCTGTACGGAACCTCGCGCTCGTGGGGTGAACTCACCACGCTGAGCACGATGGTGCCCGCCGAAGTCGCCCGCTCCGCCAGTGCGTTGAGTGTCGTGGTCTTCCCGACCGCGGTCGAACCGCTGATCGCGGCGATGGCCCCCCTGCCTCGCGTGGACTGGATCAGCAGATCGTCGAGCTGTTCGAGTATCTTGTCCCGTTCCTTCAACACTACGAGCCTTCCCCCCCTGTTTACACCTTTTGGTCGTGCAGGCTGGACTCTGTTTCCGGCGCACCCAGAAACGGAACCCAGTCGTCAATATGAGAAGCATAGTGACCGTATTCGGTCACCACCCGGCGATAGGATAAGCGCTGTCGCGCTAGGGAGTGGTAAGTGCCGCTGTGCGAAATCTCCTAGTAACCTCGGCGGCGATTACCGGCCCGTAGGGGAACTTTCGAGGGTCCGCAGAGCCGGGTCTGCTGCTGTACGGGGCGAATTGGGCGGGTGCCGACACCCGGAGTCGGCTGCTTCACGGACTGCCCGTACTACGATACGGTCCTCACCGTCGGTCGCGGTTACCAAAAACGCTTCCCTCGCCGATTCAAGCGCGTCGGCTTGCTTTCGGCCAAAACCCTGAGGACCAGCGACGATCTGGCCCCCGGCGACCTAGACGGAATCCATACGCGAAGGGTTCCGGTCGTGACGTGTTCATCACGCGGATAGGTGAAGTCGGTGTTACCGGTGAGTTCGCAGGGACCGAGTGATGCGCCCGCGACGCGGCCCCCGGTGCGTACGTGCGCAGACCGCCGCGGCGGGGCCGACGGGTTCGCGCGGAGCGGCCGGCAGAGGTGCGGGACGACCGACTCCGAGTACGGGGAACGGGAGTTGAAGACCCCGTGAATCCACCGCGGTCCACGCGGTGACCGTGTGAACGCCCTGGTGAGGCGCCGGGAGGGGCCCAGGTCCCGGGGGTGTGGTCCCGGTGGACCGCGAGCGGCGCGCGGCCGAATCGCCCCGCGCACAAACGCGCCGAGCGTGCTCCCTTGGCAAATCGGCTCGCCTCGGGTCCGGACATCCCCGCGCGCTTTTCCCGTACGACGATGACGGACCGAAGCATGCGGCGGACGGACCTTTTGGGCGCACTGGATGAACGGCTGTCGGCCTTAAGATGCCCGGCTGTATGCCCTGGTCGGAGAAGTGCGCGAGCCCCGGCATTCCGTTTGCCACGGATAGTGCGGTGGGCGCAAGGCCGACGGCGGCCGGGCGGCGCGAAATTGAAGACAGCAGGCGCGCGGGGGGCGCGAGCGGCGCGCGGCGGGGCTGTTTACCTTGTTGTTGAAAAACAATAGCCACGCCTTTTCCCTCGCGCCATAGTCCACCCCGGGCGGGGGATACCGGTCACGTGCGGGTACTTGCGGGCGACGGGACGGCCCGTTCGGGCGAGGGCGCTCCCGTGGTGAAAACATAGCGCATCGGCGTTGTCGAACTCGCCGAGTTCGGCGCCCCCGAACAGCGCCCCGCAGGTGGGCTGTCGGATCCGGGCTCCGCAGCCGGGCCGGGCGACCGCTGTGGAGCCGCGGGACCGGGCGAGGATCGGCCGCCTTCCTTCGCTCCCCAAGACCGGAACGTGCCCGTCAGGATGGGCCGCGGCCACAAGCGGAACCGAAATAGGGGTTGGGGAATAGGGGTAAATAAATAGGGGGTGAGTAGGGGGTGTATCCGCACGGTCGGGCTCGCGCCCAGGTCGGATCGCGCGCCGTCGGCGCCTCGGCGCATGAGCGCGAGCCTCGATCCCCGGCATCCGCCCCCTACGTCCCGCCGGGGGACCCTCGTTGGCCCTCGCGGGCCGTCATGTCCCGCCGTACGGCACGGACTTGGGGTTCCTCACACGGCCTCGGCGTATCGGGCGGCGCACTCCGCCCCGTCATCGGGGTCCATGTCGGGAATAGGCCGGTACTCGCCCTCAAAGGGCATGCGACTCGTCACATTCACCGCAATTGGCCGGTCCTGCGCCTACCGAGTGTTCCTCGCACAGGTTTATCGGCCATACTGCCAGCCGTGGAGCGCATCGATCCGATAATCCAGCCCGTACCCGCCGCGGGAACCGATCCCGGATTCATCCCTGGGCTCATGGCACCCCGCCTCGTAGAGGAGGCTGACGACGCCGCCAAGGACGTTCCTCAGGAGGCCGCCGACGAGGAGAAGGCCGAAGAGCTGACCGAGGAGGCCGAGACCTCCAAGGCGTCGGCCGTCGCCGACCCTGAAGCCGAGACCGACGACAAGGCGGACGGCGCGGACGACCCGGTCGCGGCGGTCTCCTTCAACAAGGACGCCCCGGACGACGGCGACACCGACGCCGACGCCGACAAGGACGGTCCCGTCTTCGACATCAGCGACCGCCGCGCCTCGATGACCGCCGACCGCACGGGCATCCGCCTCCGGCTCGACGAGACCGAGGCGGAGTTCGGCTGGGACGAGATCGGCGCCGTGGAGATCGAGACCCCCAGGTTCACCCGCCGGTTCACCGTCACCCTGCACACCACCGGCCGCCGTCACTACCAGTCGGAGGTCGACGCACCCTCGCGGGGCAGCCTCAAGAAGTGGACGGCCGACCTCGACGCGGTGCTCGACGCCTACTTCGAGGAAGCCTGACCGGACGCCTCGGGCGCCCCGTCACCACTCCAACTCCTCGGTACTCCTCGGTCCCGGCCGGGCCGCACTCCGACGGCCCAGCCCAGGTGGCCGGTCCCTCGGCCCTGCTGTGCACTTGGGGCGAGCGGCCCCGATCGGGCGGGCCGTGTGCTGCCCGCGCGGGCGGCCGACGATCGAGGAGTCCCTGATGAGACGGCACACCAGGACAGTCACCGCGCTGGCCTCCGCCCTGCTGCTCGCCACCGCGGCGGCCGGCTGTTCGGACGGCGGTGGCGACAACGGCAGCGCCGCCGACACCGACACCGGCAGCCAGGCGGACAGGCGTGAGGCCGAGGTGGTCCCGGCGGTGTCGTCGTCAGCGGCCCCGAATGTCGACGTCAAGAACAACAACTCCCTCGGCAAGATCCTCGTCGACAACAAGGGCATGACGCTCTACGAGTTCGACAAGGACACCAAGAACAAGTCGATGTGCAACGGAGCGTGCGCCCAGCAGTGGCCGCCGTTCACCGTCAAGACGACGCCGGCCGCGGGCAGCGGGGTCAAGGGCAATCTGCTGAAGACCACCAAGCGCGACGACGGCAGCATGCAGGTGACCTACAACGGACGCCCGCTCTACCACTTCGCCGACGACACGAAGGCCGGCCAGACCAACGGGCAGGGCCTCAACGCGTTCGGCGCCAAGTGGTACGTCATGGGCCCCGACGGCAAGAAGATCACCAAGAACTCCGGGAACAGCAGCGGCGGCGGCGGTTACTGATCGCCGGCAGCTCCGGTCCACGACCACTCGGAGCCCGGCAGGCGGGTCCGTCCCCGGGGGGTGAATGGAGACCTCCATGTCATCACACACCCCCGCGCACGCCGCGCCCCGGCGCAGGGGCGGCGCGGGCCGCATCGTGCGCGGCGTGGTCCGGGTGCTCGCGGCGGCGGCCCTGGCCCTCGACGCGTACTACCACGCGGATCTCGCGCCCCAGTACGACGGCATCAGTGAGGACATCAGCCAGGGCGACCTCTTCCGGATCGAGGCCGGCCTCTCCGCGCTGGCCGCGCTGCTGGTCCTCGTCTGGCGCCGGTTCGTGGGCGACGCCTACGCCTGGGCGGTGGCGGCGGGCGGACTCGCGCTCCTGCTCGTGTACCGGTACGTGAACGTCGGCGTCCTCGGCCCGTTCCCGAACATGTACGAACCGATCTGGTTCGGCGAGAAGCAGGCCACCGTCGTGGTCGAGGCGATCGCCGTCGTGGCCACGGCGTATCTGCTGATCTTCCGTCCCCGAGGCAGACGTCTGTATTGACCCGGAGTAGCCTGATATGAGCGGAAGCGTGCTGAGCGCTGGAGGTGAGGGCGACGATTCATGTCCGGCACAGATGACTCCGCGCAGAGCCCGGTGGGAGCGGTCGGACGCATCACGGTCCCGATCCCGCCGGACGGCCCCGGAGAGGTACTGGTGGCCGTACGCGGCGGTTCCGAAGCCTACGCGGCCTGGTGCGACCGGCCGATCGCCACGAACGTACGGGTCCTGGTGACCGACCGTTTCTCGGCCCGCTCGGTGATGGTGGAGCCTCTTCCCGACTGATGCGAGTGCGAGTGTGTAGTGAGGACAGGAGGTCCCGCATGTTGTTCTGGCGCGTTCCAGCACCGAACGAGGCGATGCTCATCTCCGGTTCCAAACGGCAGGTCCAGGACACCCAGTTCCGGATAGTCACCGGTCACGGCAGTTTCGTTCTACCCATCAAGCAGAAGGCCCGCATGCTGTCCCTGGCGTTGCGGGAGGCGGAGATAGCCGAGGACTGTGTCACCCAGCAGGGCATCCGGCTGACGGTGCGCGCGGTGACCGTCTTCAAGGTCGGTGACGACGCGGTGTCGATCGCCAACGCGGCCCGGCGCTTCCTCGCCGAGCAGGACCGGATGGAGGAGCTGGTGGGCCGGATCTTCGCCGGTCACCTGCGGTCCATCGTCGGTGGACTGACCGTCGAGCAGATCATCCGCGAGCGGGACCGGGTCGCCCAGGAGGTGAAGGCGGCCAGCCACAGCGAGATGGAGAAGCTCGGCATCGTCGTCGACGCCCTCCAGATCCAGGAGATCGAGGACGCCACCGGCTACATCAACAACCTGGCGGCGCCGCACGCCGCGGCTGTCGCGAGCCAGGCCCGTATCGCCGCGGCCAGGGCCGACCAGGAGGCCGCCGAGCGCGAGCAGCAGGCGGAGGCGCTGAAGGCCGAGTACGAGAGGGACACCTCGATCAAGCGCGCCGGCTTCCAGGCGGAGACCGAGCAGGTACGGGCCCGCGCCTCCCAGGCCGGACCGCTCGCTCAGGCGAAGGCGTCGCAGGACGTCATCGAGGAGCAGACGGCGCTGGCCGAGCGGCAGGCGATGCTGGCGGCCCAGCGGCTGGAGGCGGAGGTCAGGCGCCCCGCGGACGCGGAGGCGTACCGTCAGCGGACGCTCGCGCAGGCCCAGGCCGACGCGAACACCGCGCGCGCCCTCTCGCTGCGGGAGGGGAACCAGGAGCTTCTCGCGGCCAACCGGGTCGTGGAGGTGCTCCCGGAGCTCGCCGACGCGGCGGCGAAGGGCCTGGCGGACTCCAACCTCACCGTTCTCAACGGCACCGACGGTGTCAACGAGATGGCGGCGGGGCTCGTCGGCCAGGGCATGACCATCCTCAACTCGCTCCAGCACCGGGGTGATTCGACCCGGGCACCGGCGGAGCAGAGCCGGGATGCGGCGCCCAACGTGAACGGACAGGCACCGGTGAAGGCGGACACCACCAAGTGACGAAGAGGGGCTTCCCGCCTCGGGCGGGAAGCCCCTCGCGATCAGCGATCAGTGATCAGCGCTCTTCGCGGAAGTCGACGTGCCGACGGGCGACCGGGTCGTACTTGCGCAGGACCAGACGGTCCGCGTCGCTGCGGCGGTTCTTGCGGGTGACATACGTATGGCCGGTGCCCGCGGTGGAGCGGAGCTTGATGACCGGACGGAGTTCGTTGTGTGCCATGAGCACATCATACGATAATGGTTCCCATTTCCAAAATGGCCTGCTTCCTGCTCTCCGCTCACCGCTTTCGTCGCCCCGCACCCCGCCGCCGGCTCTCCTCGGCCGGCCGTGAGATCGACCGCGACTGGACGTGCTCGTAGACCATCGTCGTCTGTACGTCCGCGACCTCGCGGCGCTCGGTGAGACGGTCGATGACGAAGGCGTACAGCCCGTCGACGTCGGGGACCGCCACATGCAGGAGGAAATCGTGCGGGCCCGACGTCACGAACAGCCCGATGGTCTCCGGCAGCCCCGCCGCCCACTCGCGGAACCCCTCGATCACGGGCCGGGACGGCGGTCTGATCCGTACGGAGATCAGCGCCTGTACGGGGCGGCCCACCGATTCCAGGTCGAGCGCCGCGTGGAACCCGTCGATCACGCCCCGCTCGCGGAGGATCTTGACCCGCTCCAGCGAGGTGGAGGGGGAGACGCCGGTCTTGGCGGCGAGATCGCGGTTGGTCTGCCGTGCATCGTGCTGGAGCTCCCGCAGCAGAGCCCAGTCGAGCGCATCAAGTTCCATGTTTCTATCCCTCGGCCGTACGAAGTGCGCCGGAACTCCCCATCGTACGCATGGCTGCCTACCGTTCTGAGGTATGACCGTTCAGAACGACATCTCTCAGCTCCGCCGCGACGGCGCGACGACCGGCCTCTCCACCCGTCAGGCCCCGCTCAAGTGGGTCGTCGTCATCGACGAGTCCCTGCCCGCCGGGCGCGCGGTGAACGCGGCGGTCTGTACGGCCGCCGCCGTCGGCAGGGCCCTGCCAGACCTGCTCGGGGGCGACGGCCGGGACGGCTCGGGGCGGCTGCACCCGGGGCTGCCCTGGGCGGGCTGTTCCGTCCTGGCCGCCGACGCCGCCACGCTCCACGCCCTGCGGGAGAAGGCGACCGCCAAGGAGGACGTCTTCGTGGTCGACATGCCGGAGCCCGCGCAGACGTCCCGGATCTACGACGAGTACCTCGGCCTGCTCGCCGGTACGAAGCACGAGGATCTGACCTATCTCGCGGTCGGCCTCGTCGGCCCGCGCAACCGGATCGGCAAGCTCGTCGGCAAACTGCCCCTGCTGCGCTGACGGACCGTCAGGAGGTCACGCTCAGCACGATCTTCCCGCGCGTCCGTCCCTCCTGGACCCGTCGGTGTGCCTCGGCCGCGTCCGCCAGCGGCAGGACGCCCTCCACCTCGACGCGTACGACGCCCTCGTCGATCAGCCCGGCGATCCGGCTGAGGGAGACGCCGTCCGGCTCCACCAGGAAGGCGGTCGCGTTCAGCCCCCGCGCCCGCGCGGCGTCCAGCAGTTCCGGCGCGACGCCGGACGGGACGGCGACGATCGTGCCGCCCGGCCGCAGGGTCTTCAGCGAGCGGCTGGTCGTCGCGTCGTGCCCCTCGCCCACCAGGTCGATGACGACGTCGACGTCGCTCACGGCCTCCTCGAAGCGGACCCGGGTGTAGTCCACGACCTCGTCCGCGCCCAGTTCGCGCAGCCACTCGTGCTTCGCGGCGCTCGCCGTCCCGATGACATGCGCCCCGAGGTGCTTCGCGAACTGCACCGCCAGATGCCCCACGCCGCCCGCAGCCGCGTGGATCAGCACCCGCTGCCCCGCTTCCACGTGCGCCGCGTCCACCAGCGACTGCCAGGCCGTCAGCCCGGCGAGCGGCACGGCGGCGGCCGTGTTGTGGTCGAGCGTGCGGGGCTTGAGCGCGAACTGCCGTGAGGGCGCGGTCACATACTCGGCGTACGCGGACGCGGGCCGCGGGAACCACGGCATCCCGTACACCTCGTCGCCCACCTTCAGCGTGTGCACACCGAAGCCGACCTCCTCCACCACACCGGACACGTCCCAGCCCAGGACGAACGGGGGAGCGCCGAGGAGACCGGCCATGCCGCCGCTCTCGCGCGACTTCCAGTCGACCGGGTTCACGCCGGCCGCGTGCACCCGTACCAGCACCTCGGTCGGGACCGGACGGGGCCGCGGGCGGTCGGAGAGACGCAGCACCTCGGGCCCGCCGAGGGAGTTCTGGGTGATCGCGCGCATGGTCGGCTCACTGCTCATGTCGGTGAAGTCTCCTGAAAGAGTGCGTGCCGGGGGAGCGCCGAGGACGCCGGTCCCGGTCGGTGGATCTTCGACACCGCGAAAGTACTCCCCGGGGACCGCTTTCCCGCAAGACCCGAGCCGGGTCTCTCAGCGGTGACCGGCTGACCGGCTGACCGCGGCCGACCGACGGCGGGCCGGCCCGCGTCAGTTGCCGCCGGCGGCGACCATCGCGAGCGTCACCAGCACCAGTACCACCCACCCGAACCAGAGCCAGCCGCTGCTCCCCAGCGCCGCCGTGTAGGCCGTCACGACCACCAGCGCGCCGACGGTGATGACCCCCATTGCCTTCGTGGATCCGGAACCGGACATGGGCGACCTCCTCAGCGGCCGTGACCGTGGCCGTAAGGACCATCGTCACCCGAAAGGTGGCTTCCGCGCTACCGTCCGCGTGTCTGCAACGACGCGAGGTAGGCGTTGTACGCGGCCAGCTCCTTGTCACCGTCCCGGTCGGCGGCCCGGTCCGAGCGCTTCGCCTGACGCTGGTCGGAGCGGTACCACTGATACACCAGCGCGATCAGCACGAGCACGGACGGGATCTCGCTGAACGCCCAGGCGATGCCGCCGGCGGCGTTCTGGTCGGCGAGCGCGTCGATGCCCAGGGACGCCGGGGGATTCTCGTAGGCCCGCACCATCGGCTCGCTCGCCATCATCAGCGCGATCCCGAAGAACGCGTGGAACGGCATCCCGGCGAACAGCTCCAGCATCCGCATCAGATAACCGGGCCGGTGCGGCCCCGGGTCCACGCCCATGATCGGCCAGAAGAAGACCAGCCCGACGGCCAGGAAGTGCACCATCATCGCGATGTGCCCCGGCTTCGACTCCATGAGGAAGTCGAAGAGCGAGGTGAAGTAGAGACCGTAGAGGCTCGCGATGAACAGCGGGATCGTGAAGGCGGGATGCGACACGAACCGCAGGAACCGGCTGTGCAGCAGCGCCAGCAGCAGCTCACGCGGCCCCCTGCGGCCCCGGCCCGCGACCGGCAGCGCCCGCAGCGCCAGGGTCACCGGCGCGCCCAGGAGCAGCAGGATCGGCGAGACCATGCTGATCACCATGTGCTGGACCATGTGCACGCTGAACATGACCATGCCGTAGTCGTTCAGCGCGGTGCACATCACCAGGGCCACACTCAGCACGCCGAGCACGAAGGGGACGGTGCGGCCCGGCGACCAGCTGTCGCCCCTCGCGCGCAGCCGCAGGACGCCCCACCCGTACAGTGCGAGCGCCAGCAGACATCCGACCAGGAAGAAGGTGTCGGGCGAGAACTCCAGCGCGCGGCCCAGCGTGAACGGCGGCAGATCCATGGTCGTGCCGTGCTCGCCGTGATCCATACGTGCTCTCCCACCGCGACGATCCCGAATGGTGCGATGTGTCCGCACCCGGGACCAGAGTAGAACCGCCCCCGGCGCCGTTCGCGGCCGGGGGCGGTTCGTCGTACGAAAGCGGGCGGTTCAGCCGTGCCTGGGGCTCAGCGGCTCAGAGCACGCACTCCGCCTCGGCGTAGCGCTCCGCCGGTACCGTCTTCAGCGTCTCGACGGCCTCCGCGAGCGGCACCATGAGGATGTCCGTGCCGCGCAGCGCCGTCATCATGCCGAATTCGCCGCGGTGCGCCGCCTCCACCGCGTGCCAGCCGAAGCGGGTCGCCAGCACCCTGTCGTACGCGGTCGGCGTCCCGCCGCGCTGGACGTGGCCCAGGATCACCGGCCGCGCCTCCTTGCCCAGCCGCTCCTCCAGCTCGACCGAGAGCTGCCTGGCGACGCCCGCGAAGCGCTGGTGTCCGTAGATGTCCTTGCCGCCCGCGTCGAACTCCATCGAGCCCTCACGGGGCTTGGCGCCCTCGGCGACCACCACGATCGCGAACCGCTTGCCCGCCGAGAACCGCTTGCCGACCAGCTCGGTCAGCTCCCCGATGTCGAAGGGCCGCTCCGGGACGACGATGGCGTGCGCACCGGCGGCCATGCCCGAGTGCAGCGCGATCCAGCCCGTCTGCCGCCCCATGACCTCCACGATCAGGACGCGCTGGTGGGACTCGGCGGTGGTCTTCAGCCGGTCCAGCGCGTCCGTGGCGACACCGACGGCGGTGTCGAAGCCGAAGGTCACATCCGTGGAGGAGATGTCGTTGTCGATGGTCTTCGGTACGCCGACGATCGGCAGCCCCGCCTCGGAGAGGAGGTTGGCGGCCTTCAGCGTGCCCTCGCCGCCGATCGGGATGATCGCGTCGAGACCCAGGTCGGCCACATGCCCCTTCGCGCGCTCCACACCGTCACGCAGATGCGCGGGCTGGACCCGGGAGGAACCGAGGATCGTGCCGCCACGGGCCAGGATGCCGCCGACCGCGTCGAGGTCGAGCTTGCGGTAGTCGCACTCCAGCAGACCCTTCCACCCGTCGTGGAAGCCGATGACCTCGTCACCGTGGTCGACGACGGCGCGGTGCACCACGGACCGGATCACCGCATTGAGACCGGGGCAGTCGCCGCCGGAGGTGAGCACACCAATTCGCATTGCCCGGAGAACCTTTGCAACGTGGGCCGACGGCCGGACCGCGTCGTCCGGCTGAATCCCCGCCACCCTACCGGCGCGGAGTGGCGGGGCCGAACCAGGCGTCCGACTGCTGGACACCCCTCGGTTGAACGGAAGACGTCAGGCCGGCTGCGTCGCGGCGGCGATCCGCTCGGCGCGCAGCGCCTCGTACCAGCGGTCGTCGGCCGGCGGGAGCGCGTTGACGTCGAGTGCCAGCTTCAGTAGCAGATCGGCGATCAGCGGGTTCCGGGCCAGGACCGGGCCGTGCATGTACGTACCGAACACCGTGTCGTTGTACGCGCCCTCCGTGCCGTCACCCGTGCCGTTGCCCCCGCCGAGCGAGACCCGCGCGAACGGCCGGGCGCTCGGGCCGAGATGGGTGATGCCCTGGTGGTTCTCGAAACCGGTCAGCGGCGGCAGCCCCAGGTGGGGATCGATGTCGCCCAGTACGTCTCCGACGCAGCGCGCGCCCTCGCCACGGGTGGAGATCACGTCGAGCAGCCCTAGACCGCCCTCGCGCTCGCCCAGGTCGTTGACGAACTCGTGGCCCAGGATCTGGTACCCGGCGCAGACCGAGAACACGATCGCGCCGTTGGACACCGCCCGGTTGAGACCGCCGTCACGGCGCAGCCGCTCGGCGGCGAGCCGCTGCGGCCGGTCCTCGCCGCCGCCGATGAGATAGATGTCGCCCGAGGTCGGTACGGCCTGGTCGCTGCGGACGTCCACACGCGTGACGTCGAGCCCCCGCTGCCGGGCGCGGCGCTCCACCACCAGCGCGTTGCCCTGGTCGCCGTAGGTGCTCAGCAGGTCCGGGTAGATCCACACCAGCCGCAGACTGTTGTCACTCATTCTTCGCTCCTTCCTCTCCGACTTCATCTGTCTCAGTTGCCGACACGGCGGCGCAGGTCCTGGAAGGACGTGTAGTTCGCGATCGCCTCGATGCGTCCGGGGGGTGCCATCTGCACGGCCTCGTCGGCGGTCGCGCACACCCGGAAGTCCAGGTTCGCGACCTCAAGACGCACCGCCAGGTCCAGCTTGCGGTCGCCGATGACGAAGATCGGGTGACCGGCCAGCCGGGTGTAGTCGACGTCCCACAGCCAGGAGGTGTCCGTGCCGTCGGCGCCGCGGGCGTTGACCGCGAGGATGACGGGAGCGGGCGGCGGGTCGATGAGCGAGAAGGTCTCCAGCCAGCCCGCCGGGTTCTTCGCCAGCAGCAGCCGCAGGTCACGGCCGAGGAAGGACACCACGTCGTACCGGCCGGCGACGGCCTGCACCTGGTACATCCGCTCCAGGGCGACCTGCGGGGGCACGCCGAACGTGGCCGCGACGGCGGCTGAGGTGGCGGCGTTCGCGCGGTTCGCGCGGCCCGGCAGCTGGAGGTGGATCGGCCAGGCGGAGCCGTGCGGGTCCAGGACGTGCTCGCCGTGCAGCGCCCAGCTCGGCGCGGGCCGGCGGAAGCCGCACTGGCCGCAGAACCAGTCGTCGCCGGGCCGCTGCATCACACCGCCGCAGGCGGGGCAGGACCAGGCGTCGTCCTTCCACTCCTGTCCGGCGGCGACCCACACCACGTTCGGGGACGACGAGGCGGCCCAGACGACCAGCGGGTCGTCGGCGTTGGCGATGACCACGGCCTTCGTACCGGCCAGGCCCTCGCGCCAGTGCTCGGCGAGCATACGGGTCTCGGCGGCGCGGTCGAGCTGGTCGCGCGAGAGGTTGAGCAGGGCGATCGCCTTGGGCGTGGTGTCGCGCCCCACACCGGCGAGGTACTTCTCGTCGACCTCGATCACGCCGTACTTGGCGTCGGAACCGCCCGCGAGGGCGGAGGTGATGCCGGCCGGCATGTTCGCGCCCAGCGCGTTCGACACCACGGGGCCGCTGGCCCGCAGGGCCTCGGCGATCAGCCGTGTCGTGGTCGTCTTGCCGTTCGTCGCCGACACGAGCACGACGTCCAGATGCTGTGCGAGAGCCGCCAGCAGATCCGGGTCGAGCCGCAACGCCACCTTGCCGCCGATCACCGATCCGCTGCCGCGTCCCGCAGCGCGCGACACCGCCGCTGCGGCCTTGCCTGCCGTCACGGCCAGCTTGGCCCGTGGCGACAGCGGGTCCGTGTTGCCTGCCATCGTCCTTGATCCTCCTCGCGTCGGTCCGGGCTCAGCCTATCGAGATACGCGCACAGGCCCGAACCACGGCACCTGCGAAGGGACCGATCGTTGTCACACGTACGCCTGAACGAAGCCGCAGGGCGGGCGCGCCGGAGAGCCGCCGGGGGCCTCGGTGCGGCGGTTCCCGGCCCGGAGAGCTGGGCGTTTCCCCGGCGGCGCCCGGTGTTCGCACGGCTTACGGCCCCATTCCCGCCGGTCCTGCCGCCACGCGGGGTGCCGCCGGGCCGTGCCCGGCGGCGGTGGACCACACCGGACGGCCGGGCGTCTCGGCCGATCCCCGACGGTCCGTCACATCCGCGCCGACGACCAGGTCTTGAACCGGATGTTCACCCCACCTCCACACCGCCGAGCCATACGCGGGCGGGTCGCAGGTCCGGGCCGAGCTCCACCAGGTCCGCCCGCAGGCCCGGCCGCAGTTCGCCCCGGTCGCTCAGACCGAGCAGCCGGGCGGCGGTGCCGGACGTCATCCGGACCGCGTCCGGCAGCGGGATGCCCACCGTCGTCACGGCTCTGCGGAACGCCTCCGCCACGAACAGCGTCGACCCGGCGAGCGTGTCGGTGCCACGCAGCGTGGCCACCCCGTCCGCGACGGTCACCTCGCGGTCCGCGAAGGTGTACTCCCCGTCCGGCATGCCCGCCGCCGGCATCGCGTCACTGACCAGCATCAGCCGGTCGGGGCCCGCCACCCGGTGGGCCAGCCGGACGGTGTCGTCGGCCAGATGGTGCCCGTCCAGGACGAGTTCGCAGACCAGCCGCCGGTCCAGCAGCGCGGCGGCGACCGGGCCCGGCTCCCGGTGGTGCAGCGGCGGCATCGCGTTGAACAGGTGCGTCACCGCGCGGGCACCGAGATCGGCGGCCCGCGCGAACCGGTCCGCGTCCGCGTCGGTGTGACCCAGACAGCAGACCAGCGCGTCCGCGTATGCGCGGATCAGCTCCGGCGCGCCCGGCAGTTCGGGCGCCACGGTCATCGACATCGCGTGCCCGCCCGCCGCGTCGATCAGCCGCGCCAGCAGGTCCGGGTCGGGATCGCGCAGCGCGGAGCGGGTCTGCGCGCCGCGCCGCAGGGGCGACAGGAACGGTCCCTCGAAATGGATGCCGGCCAGACTGGGCGCCGACCCGTCGTCGATGACCGACGCGACCGCGCGTACGGCCGCCTCCATCGCGGCCGGCTCGACCGTCGCGACGGACGCCAGCATCGTGGTCGTACCCCGCGCGAGATGACCCGCCGCCGCCCCCCGTACGGCGGCGGGATCCCCTGCGTAGACCGAGTGCCCGGCGCCGCCGTGACAGTGCGGGTCCACGAACCCCGGCACGACGGTCCGGCCGCCCAGCTCCACCACGCTCGTGGGCCCGCCCGGCGGGGCGCCCGTACCCACCGAGTGGATACGGCCGTCCCGTACGAGGAGCCACCCGTCCAGGACACCGGCGTCGGGCGTGACGAGCCTGCCGCCGGTGAACAGCCGCCCGCCGGTGCCTTCCGGCCCCGGTGCCGGACGGCCCGCCGTCATCGCGTGCCCAGCAGCGCGTCCACCGCGGCCCGCGCGCACACACGCGAGGCTCCGAAGGTGCGTACCCAGCCCCGGAAGCCGCCGAAGTCATGGCCCGGGACGCCCATGTCGACCACCACACAGCCGGGGTAGCGCTCCAGCAGCTCGTCCAGGACCGGCCCCTGCCAGGGGAACCGGTGCGAGCTGCGCACCAGCAGCACCACATCGGCGTCCGGCCCGAACTCGTCCAGATACAGGCCGACTTCGGCCCTGATCAGGCCCTCGGCGTTGTAGGTGTCACCGGCCACCGCGAGCGCCTCGACATCGATGCCCGCCGCGCGCAGCGGCGCCTCCACGCCCCAGGAGGCGCCGCCCTGCGCGGGCGAATGCGTCGGGTCGAGCCGTACGACCAGGGCCCGCTTCCCCTTGAGCGCCGCGTCGCCCCGTACCTCCAGGACATCGCGGGCCTGCTGCTCGCCGACCGTGTCGTCGTGTACGACGCCGGTGGCGCGCGGCCGGGTGCCGAGCTTCGCGAGACGGGCGTTCGCCTCGCGCAGCCGCACCTCGGGCAGGGTGCCGTTCTCCACGGCTGCCACCAGGGCGGCAGCCGCCGCGTCGACGTCGTCCCCGAACGCCCACGCGCCCAGGCACAGGGCGTCGGCGCCGGCCGCGACGGCCCGGACGGCCGCGTCGGGCAGGCTCGCCACGTCGGCGATCCCGCGCATCTCCAGCGCGTCGGTGATCACGACGCCGTCGAAGCCCAGCTCGTCGCGGAGCAGTCCGGTGAGTACCGCGGGGCTGATGGTGGCCGGGACGTCGTCCAGCCGGCTGAGGTGGACGTGCGACACCATGATGCTGTCGACCCCGGCGGCGATGGCCGCGCGGAACGGGTCGAGGTAGTGGTCCACCAGTTCCTGCCGGGACAGGTCCACGGTGGGTGTGCCGAGATGCGCGTCGGTGGAGCTGAGGCCGTGGCCGGGGAAGTGCTTGGCGCAGGCGCTCACCCCCGCGGCCTGGAGCCCCTCAACCCAGGCGGCGGCGTGCTTGGCGACCAGCGCGCGGTCGGCGCCGAAGGTGCGGATGCCGTTGGGGGAGAGGGGGTTGACGGCCGCGTCGACGGCGGGCGCCAGGTCCCAGTCGATACCGGCCTCCACCAGCGAGAGGCCGATCTGGTAGGCGGACTCACGGGTCCGCGCGGGATCGTCGAGGCGGCCCAGGGCGTGATTGCCCGGTACGGACGTACCGCCGTGGTTCTCCAGGCGGTTGACGTCGCCGCCCTCCTCGTCGACGGAGAGCAGCACATGGTCACGGAGGCCGTGCAGGGCCGTGGTCAGCTCCCGTACCTGTTCGGCGGAGGCGATGTCCTTGCCGAACAAGACGAAGCCGCCGAGTCCTCTCGCGACCCGGGCGCGCGCCCACCTGGGGACGGTCCTGCGTCCGAGCGCGGGGAACAGCACGCCGTGGGCGAGCCGGGACAGCTCGGTCATGATTCGATTCCTCACCTTGCGGTTGGTCGTCGTGCGGTGATGTGCGATGTGCCGGCGCGGGGCCCGGTCATCCCTTGACCGCGCCACTGGTCATGCCGCCGACGAGGCGGCGCTGCACCAGCAGGAAGAAGATGAGTACGGGGACGGAGAAGATCGTCGAGGCCGCGATCATCGCGCCGTAGTCGACGCTCTCCGAGGTCTTGAACGACACCAGCCAGACCGGCAGTGTGTAGTTCTCCTGAGATTTCATGATCACGTAGGCGAAGATGTAGTCGTCCCAGGCGTTGACGAAGGCGAAGATCGACGTCGCCACGATGCCCGGCATCAGCAGGGGCAGCAGCACCCGTACGTACATCTGGAAGCGCCCGCACCCGTCGACGAGCGCGGCCTCCTCCAACTCGACGGGGACGCCGTCCACGAATCCGCGCAGCGTCCAGATCGTGAACGGCAGCACGAAGGTCATGTACGTCAGGACGAGGCCGGGCAGGAAGTCCAGCCCGCCGACGGACCTGAGCATCAGATACACCGGGATGACCATGGCCGCCGCGGGCACCATCTGCACCAGCACCAGAATGGTCAGGACCGCCTTGCGGCCGGCGAACCGGAACCGTGCGATCGCGATCGCCGCGAACAGCGAGATGACCAGCGACAGGACCACCGAGGAGAGCGTGACCGTCAGCGAGTTGCGGACGAACACCCAGAAGCCCGGCTTGTCCAGCGCCCGGGTGAAGTTCTCCAGGCTGATCGGCCAGGGCACGAACTTCGGTACCGAACTGAGGATGTCCGACCGCTGCTTGAGCGCGGTGGCCACCATCCAGTAGACGGGGAACACCATCACGGCCGAAACGGCCATCGCGATCGTGTTGTTGACCCCGCGCCGTCTGCGGGTGCTCATACGACATCTCCCTGCCGGGACAGCCTGCGGACGTAGGCGACGGAGAACAGGGCGAGGATCACCACGGTCACCACCGCGACCGACGCGCCGCTGCCGTACTCGTTGCGGCTGAACGCGGTGATGTACGCGTAGACGCCCAGCGTGGTGGTCGCCCCGTCGGGACCGCCCTGCGTCAGCACCCAGATCGGGGTGAACGAGTTCACCGACCAGATCACTTCGAGGATGGTGAGGATCGCCAGGACGGGCCGCATGATCGGAATGGTGATGCCGCGGAACATCTGGAGGGTCCCCGCACCGTCGAGGCGGGCCGCCTCGTACAGGGACTCGGGTATCTGACCGCGGGCGGCGAACAGGGTCAGCGCGACGAACGGCAGCCCCTTCCAGACCGTCAGCAGGATGATCAGGCCCAGTGCCTGGGTGGGGTGCGAGAACCAGTCGTAGACCGACATGTCCCCGAACACCCGGGCCTGGGTGAGCAGCCAGTTGGCGACGCCGTACTGCGGCTGGAACATCCACTGCCAGACCAGCGTCGCCGCCACCATGGGCATCGCCCACACCAGCACCAGACAGACGGTGGTGACGACACGGGCCCACGGCGAGATGCCCATCAGCAGATGCGAGATGAGGAATCCCAGCACCATCAGCAGCGTCACGCATACCAGCGTGAACACCACGGTCCGCAGCAGGACCGCCAGGAAGTCGGCGTCCGTGAAGATCCGGGTGAAGTTGTCCAGGCCGATGAAGTCCGACTGCCCGGTGAACAGCGAGCGGGGGCCGAACTCCTGCGTCGACAGGGTCAGCAGCCGGACCAGGGGATACCCCTGGATCAGCAGGAGCGCGGCCAGCGCGGGGGCGATCATCGCCCAGGGCAGCATCCGGGACCGCCGTGCCGGGCCGCGCCGGCCCGGTGGCCCGGTGCGGCGGTCCCTGTCCGGTGCGCGCACCGGACGGTGCTTCTCAGTGAGTGCCATCAGGCGTCCAGGGGTGTCAGTCGCTCAGCGAGTTGAAGGCTTCCGTCGCGTGCTTGTCGTACGCGGCGGACGACGAGGCGATGTCCGCACCGCTCGCGATCTTCGAGAAGAACTGTTCGTTGTAGCGCTCGGTCTCCAGGGTCGCCTCGCCGGGACTGTTGGGCAGTGGCCGGCTCACCTTGCTGGCCTGCGAGGCGACGGTCAGCTGCTCGGGCACACCGGCCGGGGTGAACTCCGGTGAGATCGGCAGCAGGTTGAGCTCCAGCGCCATCCGCTGCTGGAACTTCTCGCCGGAGACGATCCGCAGCCAGTCCTCGGCGGCGTCCCGGTCGGGGCTGCCCGCCGCGATACCGATGGTCGACCCGGAGACGATCACGGGCATCGCGCTCTTCTCGGTGTAGCCCGGCATCGCGAAGAAGCCGATGTTCTCCTTCATTTCGGGATTCTTCTCGATGACGGCGGCCGGCTCCCACGCCTTGACGTACGCCATGGCGGCCTTGCCGTCGGCGAAGAGCTGGTCCTGGTCGGGGCTGTCGGTGTTCACGCCGCGCGAGGAGGGGGTGGAGCAGGTGTCCTGGAAGTCCTTCCAGGCGCCGAGACCGGACTGGTTGGCCGCCGACGACATCTCGGCCTGCCACGTGCCGTCCTTCCGCGAGGCGACCTTGCCGCCCTTGCCGAAGAGGAAGGGCATGCCGTTGAACCAGTACTGGCCCGGCAGATAGAAGCCGGAGAAGTTGGCCGTGTCCTTGTTCGACTTCGCGAGCGCGCCGCAGTGTTCCTGGAGCTCGGCGAGGGTCTTCGGCGGTGAGGTGATGCCCGCTTCCGCGAACATCTTCTTGTTGTACATGACGATCTTGGTGCCGCCGTAGAGCGGGACGGCGTACAGCTTGCCGTCGAACTCGGAGGGGGTGGAGAGGCCGTTCAGCCAGCCCTCCGAGCCCTCGAAGGACTTTTTGTCCTCCGTGAGATCGGCGAGGCCGCCGGAGTAGGTCTGCAACGGGGTCTGGGTGTTGCCCATCTCCACGATGTCCGGCGGGTTGCCGCTGGCCAGCGCGGTGGTGATCTTGGTCGCGACACCGTCCCACTGCTGTATCTGGATGTCGACGTCGACGTCCGGATGCCTCTTCTTGAACTCGGCGGTCACCTCCTTGATCAGAGGGTTGTCGCCGGGCCCGCCGGTCATCATCCAGATCGTCAGCTTGTTGTCGGAGTCGGACTTCGCCACCCCGCCACCGCCGCACGCCGTGAGCGTGAGCGCGAGGACCGGAAGTGCCGCGAGCGCACACCGGGTCCGTGATCGATTCATCGTTGTCACCCTTCTGCCAGCTGCTTGTCGTGGGTGGTGCGGGAGGTGGGGCAGTCCGCGAGGCGGCGGATGACCAGGTCGCGGTCGACGGCCACGGACGCAGCGTCCTCGGCGCTCACGCCCAGCGAGTCGTAGAGGCGGCCGAGCGAGGTCGCCATGGAGCCGAGCAGGCCCGCCGAGTCGCCGAGATCCGCTCTGCGCACCACGCTGCGGACGCCGACCGTGTCGGCGACCTGGTCGCTGATCGCCGTCAGCCGCGCGGTGTCGAAGGACTCCGAGAAACCGCCGGTGAGGACCACGGTGGCGGGCTCGTACGAGAGGGCGACGATGGTCACGAGATGGGCCAGCGCGCCGTGCACCTCGGCGAGCAGCGGCGCGTACGCCTCCGGGTCCTCGAACAGGGCCCGCGCCGTGGGTACGTCGACTCCTCTGCCGCGCGCGTACGCCACCAGGTCAGCCCCGGACAGCAGATCGCGCAGCCGCTCGTCGCGACCGGGCAGGGGGAGCCGGCCGAACTCGCCGAGCAGACCGGTCCTGCTGAGCAGCACCTGTCCGTCGATGGAGACGGCGGAGCCGAGGCCGGTGCCCATGGCGAGCAGTACGGCGGTCTCCCGGTCCGGCAGTGATCCGTACTGGAGTTCGCCCCGCAGGGCGAGGTTGGAGTCGTTTCCGACCGCGGTCTCCACGCCCACGAGGGCGGAGACCTTCTCGATGAAGCGGGTGCCCTTGATCTGGCCGAGATTGTGCGATGCCACGACGGCCCGTCCGTCGCCGGTGACGACACCGGGCAGGCCGATCGTGACGGTGTGCAGGGGTACGCCGTCGCCGTGCCGGTCGACGAGGTCGGTGATCCGGCCGGCCACCCAGGCGGCGAGTTCGTCCGCCGACGCGTCGCGCGGCGTGGTGTCCCGGCTCCTGATGATCGCGCGGCCCAGCGCGTCCGCCACCACGACACGGCAGTTGGTGCCGCCGAGGTCGACTCCGCAGACGAGGGCGGAGCGGTGGTTGAAACTCACGGACGTCGACTGTCTGCCCGGACCTTCCCTGAGCACCCGGAAACCCTCCAGGGCCAGCGACTCGGCCATCAGGTCGTCCACGATGCGGAACACCGTGGCCCGGCTCAGGCCGGTGTCCGCGATGAGCCGTTGACGGTCCATGTCCGCGCCGGACAGCAGGGCCGCGATCACGGCGCTGCGGTTGGAGGTGCGGGGGAGCGAGGTAGTTGCCACAATTCCTCTCACTCTGAGATTAATTCGGTGGCGCAACTCTAGGCACAGGTGAGCGATGAAAACCAGACATGAGGCGCATCACATTCCGGTAAACGTGACGGCCCACCCGTGAGGCTCTCGTCCCGGGCGACGACGTACCCTGGCGCGACGGCGACGAGCGAACCCGGCACCCACCGAAGGCCGGTGCGCCGGCGGTCGGCCGGGACGGAGCGTCAAGACCATGCGAAACCGGCCGATCCCCGGCAGCGCCGGACGGGTCCGTCCCCTGCGGCTGCTCGGCGACCCGGTCCTGCACGCGCCCTGTGGGCCCGTCACGGACTTCGGGCCACAACTCGCGCGGCTGGTCGACGACTTGTTCGCGACGATGTACCGGGCGAGCGGGGTCGGTCTCGCGGCGAACCAGATCGGCGTGCCGCTACAGGTGTTCGTGTACGACTGCCCCGACGACGAGGACGTCCGCCATCTCGGACACGTCGTCAATCCCCGCCTCGTGGAGGCGGACGGGGTCACCGTACGAGGGCCCGAGGGCTGCCTCTCGCT
This sequence comes from Streptomyces sp. NPDC058665, assembly GCF_042714995.1. Taxonomy (NCBI): domain Bacteria; kingdom Bacillati; phylum Actinomycetota; class Actinomycetes; order Kitasatosporales; family Streptomycetaceae; genus Streptomyces; species Streptomyces sp. NPDC058665. The sequence goes on along the minus strand of NZ_JBHXRX010000007.1, from coordinate 173,316 downwards.
GCCCGGACTGGAAGCGGGCACGGAGCGGTTCGACCACGCTGTGGTGGAGGGCGTGACGGTGGACGGCGAGCCCGTACGGATCGCTGGCACCGGGTTCTTCGGGCGCTGTCTCCAGCACGAGTGCGACCATCTGGAGGGGCTCGTCTACGCGGACCGGCTGACGGGTCTGCGCCGGTCCAGGCTGCTGCGGGCGGCGCGGCGGGCGTCCTGGAGCTGAGCGCCGGACCCCGTCGTGTCTTCGGCCGGCTCGGTCAGGTCTTGTCGGCGCGGTCGGCGCGGTCGGCGCGGTCGGCGCGGTGGGCCCGGTCAGAGCCCCGGGCTGCCCGCCCGGTCGTCCACCGCCGACAGCCTGCCCCACAGCAGATCCGCCAGGCTGCTCACCAACTGGGCGCGTGAGCAGGGGCGTTCACCGAGCCACCAGTCACCGGCCGCGTGCATCATGCCGACGATCCCATGGCCCCAGACCCGGGCCAACTGGGCGCTCTCCGGGCCGAGGTCGACCCGCTCCTCGATGACGATGGCCAGCTCCTCGCCGAGCCGGCGCAGCAGCGGCGCCGAGTGCCGGCCCACGTCGAAGCCCTGCTCCGGGAGTTGGCTGTCCTCGGCGGGGTGCATCAGGAACCGGTACACCTGCGGGCGTGCCTCGATCGCCGCGAGATATGTGTCGAGCGTGGCCTCCACCCGCTCGCGTCGGTCGGCGGGCGCGTCGAGCGCTGCCTTCAACGCGCTGAGCAGCGCGTCCGTATGACGCTTCGCCAGGGCGCGGTAGAGCCCGCCCTTGTCGCCGAAGTGGCGGTAGAGGATCGGCTTGGTGATGCCGGCCTCGGCCGCGATCGCGTTCATGGAGGCCTTCGGCCCGTCACGCAGCACCACCCGGTCGGCGGCCTCCAGGAGTTGGCGGCGCCGCTGATGGGCGGAACGGTGCTGGTCGGCCTGCTGTGTGGTCCCCATGGGTGTCTCCCCGCCCGTGCGATTCCGTGACGCCCCGGCAACGTAACACCAAGGCCACCGCCCCCGCAGATCAGCCTGCCGCAGGTTGACATCCTCTACTTGCCGGTAACAGACTGTTGTTACCGTAAGTAACAGCAGTGCTGGAGGATGACGATGGCCGAGTTCACGTTCGAACTCAACGATGACCAGAAGCAGGTACGCGACTGGCTGCACGGGTTCGCCGCCGATGTCATCCGCCCGGCCGCCGCCGAGTGGGACGAGCGGGAGGAGACTCCCTGGCCCGTCATCCAGGAAGCCGCCAAGGTCGGTGTCTATTCCCTCGACTTCTACGCACAGCAGTATTTCGACCCCACGGGCCTCTCCATCCCGATGGTGATGGAGGAACTGTTCTGGGGCGACGCGGGCATCGGCCTGTCGATCGTCGGCACCGGACTCGCCGCCGTCGGTGTGCTCGCCAACGGCACCGAGGAGCAGATAGGCACCTGGATACCGCAGATGTACGGCGACGCGGACGACGTGAAGGTCGCCGCGTTCTGCTCATCCGAGCCCGACGCCGGATCGGACGTCGCCGCCATGCGCACCCGTGCGGTCTACGACGAGGCGAAGGACGAGTGGGTCCTGAACGGGACCAAGACCTGGGCGACCAACGGCGGTATCGCCAATGTGCATGTGGTGGTCGCCGTGGTGGACCCCGAGGCCGGCTCCAAGGGGCACGCCTCCTTCATCGTCCCGCCCGCGACGCCCGGACTCTCCCAGGGACAGAAGTTCAAGAAGCACGGCATCCGCGCCTCGCACACGGCCGAGGTCGTCCTGGAGGACGTACGCGTCCCGGGCCACTGCCTCCTGGGCGGCAAGGAGAAGCTGGACGAGCGGCTGGCCCGCGCCCGCGAGGCGCGGGCGGGGGTCGACGGGTCGGGGATCAGCGGCGGCGAGCGGGTGAAGAACGCGGCCATGGCGACCTTCGAAGCCTCACGCCCGGCGGTCGGGGCGATGGCGGTGGGCACGGCACGAGCGGCGTACGAGGTGGCGCTCGACTACGCCAAGACCCGCAGCCAGTTCGGCCGCCCGATCATCGACAACCAGGGCGTCGCGTTCCAGCTCGTCGACATGCGCACCCGGATCGACGCCGCCCGGCTGCTCGTCTGGCGCGCCTCCTGGATGGCGGCCACGGGCAAGCCCTTCTCCGCCGCCGAGGGCTCGATGTCGAAGCTGTACGCGAGCGAGACGGCGAAGGAGGTCACCGCGCGGGCGGTGCAGATCCTCGGCGGCAACGGCTTCACCCGGGAGTACCCGGTGGAGCGGATGCACCGCGACAGCGCGATCTACACGATCTTCGAGGGCACCAGCGAGATCCAGCGCCTGGTCATCGCGCGCACGCTGTCGGGGATGCCGATCCGCTAGGACGTGTCATCTCGACCGGCCGGCCCTGGCGGCTCACTCGCAGGCGATGCCGTCACCGTCGCGGTCCAGGTGCGAGCCGTAGCCGGGGTCGCCCCTGCGGATGGGGGCGGCGCCGGCGGCCCGGACGGCCGTGCAGTTGGCGTAGTACGTGGAGCCGCCTCCCGAGCCGCCCGTGTCCGAGCCCCCCGAGCCGGTCGACCCGCCGCTGTTGTCGTCGGCGGCGGGTGCGACCGTGACCCTGACGGTCTTCGTCTCGGTGACCGTCGGCGCGGGCTTCGGGGTGGCTGTCACCGTCTCCGTCGCCGCCGGTTCGGGGGTGGCCGTCGCGGTGGCGGTCACCGTCGCCGTGGCACCCGGCTTCGCGTCGGCCGTGTTCTCCGTCCGCGTCGTGTCGCCCGAGGAGCCGATGCCGAAGCCCAGGAAGAACAGCACCGCGACCACGGGAAACAGCACCCGCTTCCGAGTCCACTTCGGACGGCCGGGCGGCGGTGTCGGCGGCCCGACATACGGGTTGGGACCGGGCGCGGCAGGTGGTGAAAAGCTCATGTGTCCCCCAAGGGCGGCTCTGTGAGGGGATGACCGTAGCGAGGCGACTTGCCCCCTTGTAGGGACATCGGGCCCGTTGTGGCGAGATCGTGATGAAAGCGTGAACGCATGGTGGGTACACCGGTGCCGGGTCCGGACGCGCCGGTGCCCGGCCCCCTGACAGGGGACCGGGCACCGGCGTGAAGTGCGTGCGTTACGCGGGGAGTTGAGCCTGGATCGCCGCGATGACCTCGGGGGCCTCCGGCTCCGTACGGGGACGGATACGGCCCACGACCTCACCCTCCGGGGAGATCAGGAACTTCTCGAAGTTCCACTGCACGTCGCCCGCCTCGCCCTCGGCGTCGGCCCGCTCGGTCAGCGCCGCGTACAGCGGGTGCCGGTTGTCGCCGTTGACCTCGGACTTCTCCAGCAGCGGGAAGCTCACGCCGTACGTCGTCGAGCAGAACGTCTCGATCTCCTCGGCGCTGCCCGGCTCCTGGCCCGCGAACTGGTTGCAGGGCACGCCCACCACCGTGAGGCCCCGGTCGCCGTACGTCTGCTGGAGCCGCTCCAGGCCCTCGTACTGCGGAGTGAGACCACACTTCGACGCTACGTTCACCACCAGCACCGCGCGGCCCTTGTACGCGGCCAGGGATGTGGGCTCACCGCTGAGGGTGCGCAGCGGGATGTCGTACACAGTCATCAAGATCTCCTAGGAGCAGTCGGTCCACGCGATCCCCACCATTGTCGCGCTTCACCCACCGAGCTTGCGGAACAACCCCTCCTGGACGACCGAGACCAGAAGCCGGCCCGAGCGGTCGTAGATACGGCCCCGGGCCAGACCCCGCCCGCCGGTCGCGATCGGCGACTCCTGGTCGTACAGGAACCACTCGTCCGCCCGGAACGGCCTGTGAAACCACATGGCATGGTCCAGCGACGCCATGTCGTACCCGCGCGGCCCCCACAGCGGCTCGACAGGGATACGGGCCGCGTCCAGCAGCGTCATGTCGCTCGCGTACGTCAGCGCGCAGGTGTGCACGAGCGGGTCGTCGCCCAGCGGGCCCACCGCCCGCATCCACACCGCGCTGCGCGGATCGGCGTCACGGATCTCCTCCGCCGTCCAGCGCAGCCGGTCGGCGTAGCGGATGTCGAACGGCTGACGGCGCGCCATCCGCTCGAACGCCTCGGGCAGCCCGCCCAGATGCTCACGGACCTCGTCGGCCACCGTCGGCAGCGACTCGGGGTCCGGGAAGTCGAGACGCGGCGGCAGCTGGTGCTCGAAGCCGCCCTGCTCCGGGTGGTGGAAGGACGCCGTCAGATTGAAGATCGTCCGGCCCTCCTGCACCGCCGTGACCCGGCGCGTGGTGAACGACCGGCCGTCGCGCACCCGCTCCACCTGGTAGACGATCGGCACGCCGGGCGTGCCCGGCCGCAGGAAGTAGGCGTGCAGCGAGTTGACCGGCCGGTCGTTCTCCGTGGTGCGCCCGGCCGCGACCAGCGCCTGGCCGGCGACCTGGCCGCCGAAGACCCGTTGCAGCGATTCGTGCGGGCTGCGCCCGCGGAAGATGTTGACCTCGATCCGCTCCAGATCGAGCAGATCGACCAGCCGCTCGGCGGGGTTCGTCATGGTTCTCGTTCTCCACAGATCTCGTTCGGCGGGGGAGGGGTCTCAGACGCCCGACAGCTGGCCCACCGAGGTGACGCGGACCACGGCCCGGCCCTCCTCGTCGGACGCGGCGAGATCGACCTCCGCGCTGATGCCCCAGTCGTGGTCGCCGTTCGGATCGGCGAACGACTGCCGGACCCGCCACAGGCCGTGGGCCGGGTCCTCCTCGATACCGAGCAGCTTCGGGCCCCGCGCGTCGGGGCCGGTGCCCAGCTCCTCGTACTCGTCCCAGTAGCCGTCCATCGCCTCGCCCCAGGCGTCCGCGTCCCAGCCCGATTCGGCGTCCAGCTCGCCCAGCTCGTTCACCTTGTCCAGCGCCGCCAGCTCCACCCTGCGGAACATCGCGTTGCGCACCAGGACCCGGAAGGCACGGCCGTTCGCGGTGACCGGCTTGACCTGGTCGGCCTTCTCCCGCGCCTCCTCGGCGGTCTCCACCTCCGGATTGGCCAGCTGCTCCCACTCGTCCAGAAGGCTGGAGTCGACCTGCCGCACCATCTCGCCGAGCCAGGCGATCAGGTCCTCCAGGTCCTCCGACTTGAGGTCGTCGGGGATGGTGTGCTCGAACGCCTTGTACGCGCCCGCGAGATACCGCAGCACGATGCCCTCGGTGCGCGCCAGCTCGTAGTGGGAGGTGAACTCCGTGAAGGTCATGGCCCGTTCGTACATGTCACGGATCACGGACTTCGGTGACACCGGGTGGTCGCCGACCCATGGATGGCTGGTGCGGTAGACCTCGTACGCGTGCCACAGCAGCTCTTCGAGGGGCTTCGGATAGGTGAACTCCTGGAGCCGCTCCATCCGTTCCTCGTACTCGACGCCGTCGGCCTTCATCTGCCCGATCGCCTCGCCACGGACCTTGTTCTGCTGCGCGGCGAGGATCTGCCGGGGATCGTCCAGCGTCGACTCCACGACGGAGACCATGTCCAGCGCGTACGAGGGCGAGGCCGGGTCCAGCAGTTCGAACGCGGCCAGCGCGAAGGTCGACAGCGGCTGGTTGAGCGCGAAGTTCTGCTGGAGGTCGACGGTGAGCCGGATGATGCGGCCCTCGGCGTCCGGGGTCTCAAGCCGCTCGACCACACCGCCGTCCAGCAGGGAGCGGTAGATGGCGATCGCGCGCCTGATGTGGCGCAGCTGCTGTTTGCGCGGCTCGTGGTTGTCCTCCAGAAGACGGCGCATCGCCTCGAAGGCGTTGCCCGGCCGCGCGATGACCGACAGCAGCATGGTGTGGGTGACCCGGAAGCGGGAGGTCAGCGGCTCCGGGTCGGAGGTGATGAGCTTGTCGAACGTCGTCTCCGACCAGGCGACGAAGCCCTCGGGGGCCTTCTTGCGGACCACCTTGCGGCGCTTCTTCGGGTCGTCGCCCGCCTTGGCGAGCGCCTTCTCGTTCTCCACGACGTGCTCGGGCGCCTGAGCGACGACGAAGCCCGCCGTGTCGAAACCGGCCCGGCCCGCGCGGCCCGCGATCTGGTGGAACTCACGGGCGCGCAGGGTGCGTACGCGTGTGCCGTCGTACTTGGTGAGAGCCGTGAACAGCACCGTACGGATGGGGACGTTGACGCCGACGCCCAGCGTGTCCGTACCGCAGATCACCTTCAACAGACCGGCCTGCGCCAGCTTTTCGACCAGTCGGCGGTACTTCGGCAGCATCCCGGCGTGGTGCACCCCGATGCCGTGGCGTACGTAACGGGAGAGATTGCGGCCGAACTTGGTGGTGAACCGGAAGTTGCCGATCAGATCGGCGATCCGGTCCTTCTCCTCGCGCGTGCACATGTTGATGCTCATCAGCGACTGCGCGCGCTCGACGGCCGCCGCCTGTGTGAAGTGCACGATGTAGACCGGCGCCTGACGGGTCTCCAGCAGTTCGGTCAGCGTCTCGGTGATCGGGGTGAGCCGGTACTCGTAGCTCAGCGGCACCGGGCGCGTCGCCGAGCGGACCACGGAGGTCGGCCGGCCCGTACGGCGGGTCAGGTCCTCCTCGAACCGCGACACGTCGCCGAGCGTCGCCGACATCAGGATGAACTGCGCCTGCGGGAGCTCCAGGAGCGGGATCTGCCAGGCCCAGCCCCGGTCCGGCTCCGCGTAGAAGTGGAACTCGTCCATCACGACCTGGCCGATGTCGGCCTGCTTGCCGTCGCGCAGCGCGATGGAGGCCAGCACCTCCGCCGTGCAGCAGATGACCGGCGCGTCGGCGTTCACGGACGCGTCGCCGGTGAGCATGCCGACGTTCTCCGTACCGAAGAGCTTGCACAGGTCGAAGAACTTCTCCGACACCAGCGCCTTGATCGGGGCGGTGTAGAAGGTGACCTTGTCCTCGGCCAGCGCCGTGAAGTGCGCACCCGCCGCGATCAGGCTCTTTCCGGAGCCCGTGGGGGTGGAAACGATCACGTTCGCCCCGGAGACCACCTCGATCAGCGCCTCCTCCTGAGCCGGATAGAGCGTGATGCCCTCGCCCTCGGCCCATGACGAGAAGGCCTCGAAGAGGGCATCGGGGTCGGCGTCCGGCGGCAGCTGATCAATAAGGGTCACGCCCCCATCTTGCCTGCCTTCCGCCCGGAACCGGGAACCGGACGATCGGCGGAAGATCACTACCGGTACGCTGCCCTGTCAACTGGCCCTTGCTCCAACGGCGGTGGGCCTGTTGCACGTGCCACCACAGCGACGACGGGGCGGGAATCGATCATGCGGGGACGACCATGATGGGGCCGGCGCATTCGCTGTCGGGCGCGGCGGCCTGGCTGGGGGTGGGAGCCGCCGCGGCGGCTGCCGACCGCGCCATGCCCTGGCCGGTGCTGGTCGTCGGTGCGCTGATCTGCGCGGGGGCTGCGCTCGCCCCCGACCTGGACCACAAGTCGGCGACGATCTCGCGGGCGTTCGGACCGGTGTCCAAGGCGCTGTGCGAAATTGTCGACAAGCTGTCTTTCGCCGTCTACAAGGCGACAAAGAAACCGGCGGACGCCCGCAGGACCGGCGGCCACCGCACCCTCACCCACACCTGGCTCTGGGCCGTCCTGATCGGCGGCGGCGCCTCGGCGGCAGCCCTCCTCGGCGGGCGCTGGGCGGTCCTCGCGCTGCTCTTCATCCATATGGTGCTCGCTGTCGAGGGGCTGCTCTGGCGGGCGGCGCGGGTCTCCAGCGACGTGCTCGTCTGGCTGCTCGGCGCGACGAGCGCGTGGATCCTCGCCGGTGTGCTGGACAAGCCCGGCAACGGCGCGGACTGGCTCTTCACGGCTCCCGGCCAGGAGTATCTGTGGCTGGGGCTGCCGATCGTCCTGGGCGCGCTGGTGCACGACATCGGCGACGCGCTGACGGTGTCGGGCTGCCCGATCCTGTGGCCGATCCCGGTGGGCCGCAAGCGCTGGTACCCGATCGGCCCGCCGAAGGCCATCCGTTTCAGGGCCGGGAGCTGGGTGGAGCTGAAGGTGCTGATGCCGCTGTTCATGCTGCTCGGCGGGGTGGGCGGCGCGGCGGCGCTGAACGTGATCTGACGGGCCGGAGGTCAGGGCGTGTCCGCCGGTCCGCGTCAGCGAGTACGCGGACCGGCAGCACGCGGACCGGCAACACACGGGCCGGCGGACAGGCTCAGTCGTGCCAGGAGCGCCACAGCGCCGCGTACGCGCCGTCGGCCGCCACCAGTTCGTCGTGACTGCCCAGTTCGCTGATCCGGCCCTCCTCGACCACGGCGATCACGTCCGCGTCGTGCGCCGTGTGAAGACGGTGCGCGATGGCCACGACCGTACGGCCGTCCAGCACCTTCGCCAGCGAGCGCTCCAGATGCCGGGCCGCGCGCGGGTCGAGCAGTGACGTCGCCTCGTCCAGGACCAGCGTGTGCGGGTCGGCCAGCACCAGCCTCGCCAGCGCGATCTGCTGCGCCTGCGCCGGCGTGAGCGTCGCCCCGCCGGAGCCGACCTCGGTGTCGAGCCCGTCGTCGAGCGCGCGGGCCCAGCCGTCCGCGTCGACCGCCCCGAGCGACGCCCACAGCTCGGCGTCCGCCGCGTCCGCGCGGGCGAGCCGCAGATTGTCGCGCAACGAGCCCACGAAGACGTGGTGCTCCTGGTTGACCAGCGCGACATGACTCCGTACCCGCTCCGCGGGCATCCGCGACAGCTCGGCCTTGCCGAGAGTGATCCGGCCCGTGCGCGGCCCGTAGATCCCGGCGAGCAGCCGCCCCAGCGTGGACTTGCCCGCGCCGGACGGTCCGACCAGCGCGACGCGGGTGCCCGGCGCGACGTCCAGCGTCACCTCGTGGAGCACGTCGACGCCTTCGCGGTAACCGAAGTTGACCTGGTCGGCGCTGACGTCGCGGCCGTCAGGCACGACCTTCTCATCACCGTCGTCCGGCTCGATCTCGCGTACGCCCACGAGCCGGGCGATGGACACCTGCGCCACCTGGAGCTCGTCGTACCAGCGCAGGATCAGACCCACCGGGTCGACCAGCATCTGCGCGAACAGCGCGCCGGTCGTCAGCTGTCCGACGGTGATCCAGCCCTGGAGCACGAAAACACCGCCGCCCACCAGCGTCGCCGCGAAGATCGTGACGTGGGTGAGGTTGATGACGGGGAAGAGCACCGAGCGCAGATAGAGCGTGTACCGCTCCCACGCCGTCCACTCCTTGACGCGCTGGTCGGACAGCGCCACGCGGCGGCGGCCGAGGCGGTGCGCCTCGACCGTCCGCCCGGCGTCGATCGTCTCGGCGAGCACGGCGGCCACCGCCGCGTAACCGGCCGCCTCCGAGCGGTACGCCGCCGGCGCCCGCCTGAAGTACCAGCGGCAGCCCACAACCAGCAGCGGCAGCGCCACCACCACCGCGAGCGCCAGCGGCGGCGCGGTGACGCCCAGCGCGCCGATCAGCAGCGCGGCCCACACGAGGCCGATCGTGAGCTGCGGTACGGCTTCGCGCATGGCGTTGGCGAGCCGGTCGATGTCGGTGGTGATACGGGACAGCAGGTCGCCGGTGCCGGCCCGCTCCAGGACGCCCGGCGGCAGCCGTACCGACCGTACGAGGAAGTCCTCGCGCAGGTCGGCCAGCATCTCCTCACCGAGCATCGCGGCGCGCAGCCGCATCATCCGGGTGAAGACGGTCTGGATGATCAGCGCGCCCGCGAAGACGGCGGCGGTGCGCTCCAGATGGAGCTCCCCCGCCCCCTTGGCCCCCTCGGACAGATCCTCCACGACGCCGCCGAGCAGATACGGCCCCGCCATGGAGGCGATCACCGCGACCGCGTTGGCTGCGACGAGCAGGACGAACGCCTTGCGGTGCCGCCGCAACAGCTCCACCACGTAGTTCCGCACGGTCGTCGGGCGGGCGACGGGCAGGGTCGTGGCCGACTCAGGGGCCGCCGGGTCGTACTCCGGTGGTGCCACGCCGATCATGCGGATTCCTCGATCTCTGCCAGTTGTTCGTGTGTCTTCAGCGGTGTCGGCACCTGCGCGTCCTCGCCGGAACCGGCCCCCGCCGCCGCGTCGGCCTCCTCGTCCGTCCGCCGTGTGACGACGCTCAGATAGCGCGGGTCGTCCCGCAGCAGCTCCCGGTGCGACCCCACGGCCGCGACCTTCCCGTCGTGGACGAACACCACGGTGTCCGCCTGGTCGAGCAGCAGCGGCGACGACGCGAACACCACGGTCGTACGGCCGCTCCGAAGCCGCCGTACGCCCGCCGCGATCCGCGCCTCCGTATGCGAGTCGACGGCCGATGTGGGCTCGTCGAGGACGAGCACCTCGGGGTCGGCGACGAGCGAGCGGGCGAGCGCGAGCCGCTGGCGCTGCCCGCCGGAGAGCGAACGGCCGCGCTCGGTGATGCGTGAGCGCAGCGGGTCGCCGCTGCCGTCCACCGATGCCTGGACCAGCGCGGCGAGCACGTCGTCGCACTGCGCGGCGTCCAGCGCGTCCCGGGGCTTCACGGCGCGGGACGCGGGCACGTCAAGCAGCTCCGTGAGTGTCCCGGACAGCAGCACCGGATCCTTGTCCTGTACGAGGACGGAGGCGCGCGCCGAGTCCAGCGGAAGGTCGTCGAGCGCCACCGGACCGAGCAGAACGGAAGCGCTCTTCTCCTCCTCGGTGGCGTGTCCGCCCAGCCGTTCGGCCAGTCGCCCGGCCGCGTCGGGATCGCCGCACACGACGGCGGTCAGCTGTCCGGCCGGGGCGAGCATGCCGGTGGCCGGGTCGAAGAGGTCGCCGGTGGGCCGGGCGTCGTCCAGACCGCCGCGCTCGTCGTCGTAAGAGGTCCGCTCCAGCCGCAGCACACGGGCCGCGCGCTTCGCCGAGGGACGCGAGAAGGAGTACGCCATCGCGATCTCCTCGAAGTGCCTGAGCGGAAAGAGGAGAAGGGTGACCGCGCTGTAGACGGTGACCAGTTCGCCGACCGAGATCCGGCCGTCGCCCGCGAGGACCGCGCCGTACCAGACCACGGTGATCAGCAGGATTCCCGGCAGGAAGACCTGGATCGACGAGATCAGCGCCCACATACGGGCGCTGCGGACGGCCGCCCCGCGCACCTCCTGAGAGGCTTCCCGGTAGCGCGTGAGGAACAGCTCCTCGCCGCCGATGCCGCGCAGCACCCGCAGCCCCGCCACGGTGTCGGCGGCCAGCTCGGTCGCCCGGCCCGCCTTCTCGCGCTGGATGTCGGCGCGCTGCGTGGCCCGGGGGAGCAGCGGCAGCACGGCCAGGGCGAGCACAGGCACCCCGATGGCCACGACCGCGCCGATCGACGGCAGATACAGCACGAGGCCGACGCACACCACGACGACCGCGATGGCGGCCGCCAGGAAGCGCGACAGCGCCTCGACGAACCAGCCGATTTTCTCGACGTCACCCGTCGAGACGGCGACCACCTCGCCGGCCGCGACCCGGCGGGTCAGCGCCGACCCCAGCTCCGCGGTCTTGCGGGCCAGCAGCTGCTGCACACGGGACGCGGCGGTGATCCAGTTGGTCACCGCCGCCCGGTGCAGCATCGTGTCGCCGAGGGTGATCGCGCACCCGAAGAGGGCGATGACCAGACCGGCCACCGCGAGCCGCCCGCCCGAGCGGTCCACGACGGCCTGTACGGCGAGGCCGGCGCCCAGCGGCAGCCCCGCCACGCCCAGCTGGTGCAGCAGCCCCCAGGAGAGCGATTTGAGCTGGCCACGCAGCTGTCTGCGCCCGAGCCAGTACAGGAAGCGCGGTCCTGACCGGGCGTCGGGTCTCCCTGGATCGGAGTACGGAAGATCGCGAATCTGCATGACGTCCCAGTGAGTCGTGGAGTGGCCCAAACCGTCCAAGGTTGTGCTCACGGCACGGTCCGGGGCAATCGATTATTCGCTTCTCGGCCACGACTCCTCGGGAGGCTTCTCCGAATCCGTACCGGGGCGGGACTTCTTCCACTCGCCGCGGGTGAAGTCAGGAACCTGCTGCGGCCGGCCACCCGCCTTGATGGACGCGTGGCTCAGCGGCACGGGGGCGGTCCAGGTCGCCGCGTCGTAGACGTCGAAGTCGGGCACCAGACCGAGCCGGACGCACTGCATCAGCCTGAAGACCATGATGTAGTCCATCCCGCCGTGCCCGCCCGGCGGATTCGCGTGCTCCTTCCACAGCCAGTGGTCCCACTTGGCGTACGCGCCGAAGTCGCCCCACTCGTCGTTCGCGTGATCCGGCTCGATGTAGATGCGCTCGGGGTAGTCCTCGAACACGCCCCTCGTGCCGCCGAGACTGTTGATACGGCTGTACGGGTGAGGCGTCGAGACGTCGTGCTCCAGCCGGACCACCCGGCCCTTGGCCGTCTGCACCAGACTGATCGTCCGGTCGCTGTTGACGTAACTCTCCTTCCAGCTGGCGTCGCCCGGCGGCATGTTCTCCTCGCGGTACTGGGCGAGGGAGAGCGCGGGCGTACCGATGCTGGTGATGCTGACGGCGCGGTCACCGCGGTTGATGTCCAGATAGTTGGCGACGGGGCCGAAGCCGTGGTTCGGATAGAGGTCGCCGCGGAGCCGGGTGTGCCACAGCCGGCGCCAGGGGCCTTCGTAGTAGTCCGGGTCGAACATCAGGCCGCGCAGGTCGTGGTTGTACGCGCCGGCGCCGTGCAGCAGATCACCGAACAGGCCCGCGTGCGCCATCCGCAGGACGCGCATCTCGTTCTTGCCGTACACGCAGTTCTCCAGCTGCATGCAGTGGCGCCGGGTGCGCTCGGAGAGGTCGACCAGCTTCCACAGCTCGTCGAGCCGCATCGCGATCGGACACTCCACGCCGACGTGCTTGCCGTTCAGCATGGCGGTCCTGGCCATCTCGAAGTGGAAGTCCCACGGAGTGGCCACGTAGACGAAGTCGACGTCGCCGCGCGCGCAGAGGTGTGCGTAGTCGTGCTCGTCCTTCGTGTAGACGGCGGGCGCGGGCTGCCCGGCCTTGACCACCTTGGCGGCAGCGTCGAGCGCCTTGTCGCGCACCGTGTCGCACAGGGCGACGACCTGGACGCCGGGCACCGCGAGGAACAGATCGATCATGCCGCCGCCGCGGTTGCCGAGGCCGATGATGCCGACGCGGACCGTCGAGCGGCCTTCGAAGGGCACACCGGCCATCGTGCGGCCCTGGCGCTCGGGGACGGCGGATCCGTCGCTGTCGGGGGCGGCGGCCTGTGCGGCGGCGGTGCTGGTGCCGGTGCCCAGGGCGGTGAGCCCGAGGCCGGCGCCGGCGACGCCCGCCGTCGTCCTGAGAGCGGAACGGCGGCTCATCGAGCCGCCGTTGTCGTTGTCCGTGTGGTCGTTCGCGTCGTTCTTCGCGTCGTTCTCGCCGGGGTTCTGCGGTGCTGCGTCGTTCATGAAGCCTCCCAAGGAGCTGACGTGCGCGGCGGAATTGAACCTCGGGGAGGACCTTGGTCGGTGGGGCTGGTGATGCGCAAGGGGACCAACTGCCCGGCCCGTCGGCCCCGTTCGGCGAACCGGCTCAGCAGCGCCGGTCCGGTACGCCGTCCACCGGCCCGCCCACCAGCGCGGACAACAGCACGCCGAGCGTGTCGCGCTGATCCGCCGTCAGCGGGGCCAGGATGTCCTCGGCGGCCTTCCTGCGCGCGTCGCGCAGCGCCCGCAGCACGCCTCGACCGGTGTCGGTGAGCTCGATCCGGATCACCCGGCGGTTGGCCGGGTCCGGGGCGCGGCGGACGCAGCCGCTCGACTCCAGGCCGTCGACCAGGCTCGTCACGGCGCGGGGCACCACTTCCAGACGCTCGGCGAGATCCGCCATGCGCGGCGGACTGTCGTAGAAGGCGACCGTGCGCAGCAGACGGGACTGCGCGGGGGTGATCCCGATCGGCTCCAGATGGCGCTTCTGGACGCGGTGGAGCCTGCGGGTCAGCCTCAGGAGCTGTTCGGCCAGCAGGCCGTCGGCGTCGGGGGTGCTCATGGCGGAATAATAACAGGACCTAGTGCATTGTGAAGCTAGGTAACAGTGAGCTATGCTCTTCAAGCATTTCCTGTACTCCCTGAAACTCCCGTAACTCCTGAACTCCCGAATCCTTCGAAGGAGCCCATGAAGTCCGAACTGTCGACCTGGAAGCCCTCGGCCCGCACCCTGGAGCCGTCGCAGCCCGAGCCGCCGGCCCAGCTGCGCCGCATCTTCCGGCTCTTCCGCCCCTACCGCGGCAGGCTCGCCGTCGTCGGCCTGCTCGTCGGGGCCTCGTCCCTCGTGGCCGTCGCCTCGCCCTTCATGCTGCGCGAGATCCTCGACACCGCGATCCCGCAGGGCCGCACCGGGCTGCTCAGCCTGCTGGCCCTCGGCATGATCCTCACCGCCGTCCTCAGCGGGGTCTTCGGCGTCATCCAGACCCTCATCTCCACGACGGTCGGCCAGCGCGTGATGCACGACCTGCGCACGGCCGTCTACGCGCAGCTCCAGCGCATGCCGCTCGCGTTCTTCACCCGAACCCGCACCGGCGAGGTCCAGTCCCGGATCGCCAACGACATCGGCGGCATGCAGGCGACGGTCACCTCCACCGCCACCTCGCTGGTCTCCAACCTCACCGCCGTCATCGCCACCGTCGTCGCGATGCTCGCGCTGGACTGGCGGCTGACGGTCGTCTCGCTGCTCCTGCTGCCGGTGTTCGTATGGATCAGCCGTCTCGTCGGGCGTGAGCGCAAGAAGATCACCCTCCAGCGGCAGAAGCAGATGGCGACGATGGCCGCCACGGTCACCGAGTCGCTGTCCGTGAGCGGCATCCTCCTCGGCCGCACGATGGGTCGCGCCGACTCGCTCACCAAGTCCTTCGCCGAGGAGTCCAAGCAACTCGTCGACCTCGAAGTGCGGTCGAACATGGCGGGGCGGTGGCGGATGTCCGTCATCGGCATCGTCATGGCCGCCATGCCGGCGGTCATCTACTGGGCGGCCGGCTTCGTCCTCCACTCCGGCGGCACCGGCGTCTCCATCGGCACGCTCGTCGCCTTCGTCTCACTCCAGCAGGGCCTCTTCCGCCCGGCCGTGAGCCTGCTCGCCACCGGCGTGCAGATGCAGACGTCGCTCGCGCTCTTCCAGCGCATCTTCGAATATCTCGATCTGCCGGTGGACATCACCGAACCCGAGAAGCCGGTCGCGCTCGACAAGGTCCGGGGCGAAGTGCGCTTCGACGGCGTCGACTTCAGCTATGACGAGAAGGACGGCAAGACCCTCCAGGGAGTCGACCTGACCGTTCCGGCGGGCGGCAGCCTCGCCGTCGTCGGCCCGACCGGATCGGGCAAGTCGACCCTCAGCTATCTCGTGCCGCGTCTGTACGACGTGACGGGCGGCCGGGTCCTGCTCGACGGGGTCGACGTACGCGACCTGAGCTTCGCCACCCTCGCCCGCGCGGTGGGTGTCGTCTCGCAGGAGACGTATCTCTTCCACGCCTCGGTCGCCGACAACCTGCGCTTCGCGAAGCCGGACGCGACGGACGAGGAGATCGAGACGGCGGCCAGGGCGGCGCAGATCCACGACCACATCGCCTCACTGCCTGACGGGTACGACACGCTGGTCGGCGAGCGGGGATACCGGTTCTCCGGCGGTGAGAAACAGCGCCTCGCGATAGCCCGCACCATCCTGCGCGACCCGCCTGTCCTGGTGCTCGACGAGGCGACGAGCGCGCTCGACACCCGTACGGAACACGCGGTCCAGCAGGCCATCGACGCGCTCTCCGAGGGCCGTACGACCATCACCATCGCGCACCGGCTCTCCACGGTGCGGGACGCCGACCAGATCGTCGTCCTCGACGCCGGGCGCATAGCCGAGCGCGGCACGCACGAGGAACTGATCGACCACGACGGCCGGTACGCGGCACTCGTCCGCAGGGACGGCAGGCTGTCGACGGCGCAGGCGGCGTCCGAGAACGCGCGCGCCAGCGCGGCCTGACCGACCTGCGTGCTTTGTCCGGGTTAGCGTGCCCGCATGACGAACGAGCCCCCACGCGCGGCATCCGGGCGCAGGCCCCGACTGACGCGCCGTGGCCGACTGGTCCTGATCACGACGGCGGTGGTGGCCGTCGCGGTGGCCGTGCTCGTGCCGGTGCTGCTGACGACGGGGGAACCACCCGCCGAGGAGAAGAAGACGGTGTCGCTGCTCGTCCCGGAGGGACGACGGGCCACCGAGGTGTACGCCTCCGTCGACAAGGTCCTCGGTGTCCCGTCCGGTACGGCCGCGAAGGCGGCCACCAGCGCCCGGCTCCAACTGCCCGGCGCCGCCCGCCGCAACCCGGAGGGATATCTCTTCCCGGCCACCTATCCGGTCGAGGCCGGAGCGACCCCGGCCGGCCTCCTCGGCTACATGGTCGACACGGCACAGGAGCGCTTCGGCGCCGAGCGCATCACCGAGGGCGCGCGGCGCAACGGCATGACGGTCTATCAGACGGTGACGATCGCCAGCATCGTGCAGGCCGAGGCCGACACGGCCGCCGACATGGGCCGGGTGGCGCGCGTCGTACACAACCGACTGGCGCGGGACATGCCCCTCCAGATGGACTCGACCCTCAACTACGCCCTGAACCGCAGCACATTGGACACCACGCGCTCCGACACGAAGACCGAAAGTCCTTACAACACCTACGAGTTGAGAGGTCTGCCGCCCACGCCGATCGGCAATCCCGGGGAGATGGCGATGAAGGCGGCGATCAGCCCGGCACAGGGTGACTGGCTCTACTTCGTGACGGTGGCTCCGGGGGACACCCGCTTCACCGCCGACTACGCGGAACACCGGAGCAACGTGGCGGAGTTCAACGCGAACAGAAGCTCCGCCACGCCATAGCCGGCCTGTTCAGACGAGGACGGGTTCGTGCTCCAGCAGCGTCCGGATGTCGCGTACGGCCGCACGCCCCGCACGATTGGCGCCGATCGTGGAGGCCGAAGGCCCGTACCCGACCAGATGGACCCGCTCGTCCCTAACCGCACGCGTGTTCTTGACCCGGATACCGCCACCCGGCTCCCGCAGTCCCAGCGGTGCCAGATGGTCGATCGCCGGACGGAAACCGGTGGCCCAGAGGATCACGTCCGCGTCGACACGCCGTCCGTCGTCCCAGACCACACCCGACGGGGTGATCCGGTCGAACATCGGCAGCCGGTCGAGCACACCCCGCTCGCGCGCCCGGCTGATCGCCTCGTTCACCGGCAGCCCGGTCACCGAGACCACACTCTGCGGCGGCAGCCCCGCCCGTACCCGCTCGTCCACCAGCGCGACGGCGGCCCGGCCCTGCTCCTCGCCGAACGGCCCCTCCCGGAAGACCGGCGGCCGGCGCGTGACCCATGTCGTCCCCGCGGCCACGTCCGCGATCTCCATCAAGTGCTGTGTCCCCGATGCCCCGCCCCCGACGACGACCACCCGCAGCCCGGCGAACGCGGCGGGCCCGGGATAGCCGGACGTGTGGAGCTGGCGGCCCCGGAAAGTCTCCTGCCCGGGATAACGCGGCCAGAAGGGCCGGTCCCAGGTGCCCGTGGCATTGATCAGCGCCCGCGCCGACCAGACACCCTCCGACGTCTCGACCCGCAGCCGCCCGCCGTCGCCCGCACGTACGGCCGCCACATCCACCGGCCGGCGGACGCGCAGGCCGAAGCGGTCCTCGTACGCGCTGAAGTACGCACCGATCACCTCGGACGAAGGACGGCTCCCATCGGCGCCGGTCAGCTCCATGCCGGGCAGCGCGTGCATTCCGTGGATCTTCTCGTACGTGAGTGAGGGCCAGCGGAACTGCCAGGCCCCGCCCGGCCGAGGGGAGTGGTCGAGCGTGACGAAGTCCCGGTCGGGCACCAGCCCGGAGCGCCGCAGATGGTAGGCGCTGGACAGGCCGGCCTGCCCCGCGCCGATGACCACGACGTCCACGTCCCGTATGTCCCGTGCCTCTGCCACCCCGGAATCGTTCACGCTTCTACCAACAGCCGGGGTCGCGCGGATCATCCCGCACGCGCACCCGCCCGCGAGGCGGCAGGATGGAGCCATGCCCGACGCCTTCACCACCAGGATCGTGAACGTCGCCACCGGCAGCGACGAGACCGTGACGGACCTGACGCACCTGTGCGAACGGTTCCTCCGCGAGACCGCCGCCGGCCGCGACGGCCTCCTGAATGTCTTCGTCCCGCACGCCACGGCCGGCGTGGCCCTCATCGAGACGGGTGCGGGCAGCGACGACGACCTGCTCGCCGCGCTGCACACCCTGCTCCCGGCGGACAACCGCTGGCAGCACCGTCACGGCTCCCCGGGCCACGGCCGCGACCATGTCCTCCCGGCCCTGGTGCCGCCCCACGCGACGCTGCCGGTGCTCGCAGGCCGCCTGGAGCTGGGCACCTGGCAGTCGGTCTGTCTGGTCGACACGAACACCGACAACCCGGACCGGAAGGTACGGCTGAGCTTCCTAGGCTGAGCGGGCGGGCGCGCCGCCGGCCACCGGATACGAGACGAACGCGAACCGACGGGAGTCGGGACTCCAGCTGTTGACGTTGATCGTGCCCTGACCGCCGAACAGCGGCACACGTGCCAACTGCGCGGACCAGTCGGAGGTGCTGACGAGGACCAACTCCACGTCGAGGTCGGCGGGATGGCCGACCGTCCCCGCCGGATACCGCAGATAGACGGCCAGACGGCCGTCCGGTGCGAGATGCGGGAACCAGTCCACGGTGTCGGTCGGGAGCAGCCGCTCGACCTTCTCCGGGGACGGGTTCTCGCTCGGCACCCTGGCCAGTTGGGCGTGGCCGGGTATCGCCGCCCAGCGCTCGGTGTTGAAGTAGATCCATTCACCGTCGGGAGACCATTCGGGACCGTCCACATGGCCCGCGCCCGTGTCCACCACCGTGACCGGACCACCGTCCGAGTCGATCAGAGCGAGCCTGCCCGGACCGCCGGCCTCGTCGATCCGTACGAAGCCGAGCCGCTTCCCGTCCGGCGAAACCCCGTGCAGGAAGTGCTGGACCCCCTCCTCGTCCGTGACGCGGCGATGGCCGCCGCCGGCCAGTGGCCCGTGGTAGATGTGCCCGTCCGTCGCGGACATGAAGACGGCCTCACCGCGCGGATCGAGGACATGGTCGTTGTTGAGAGCCGGCAGCCCCTCGTACGGGACGCGACGCGGCGCGAGCGGGGAGTCGAGGGAGAAGGCCCAGAGTGCGCCGTCCCCGTTCAGATAGAGCGTGCCGCCGTCAGCTCCCCAGTTGGGCGCCTCGAAGGACATCTGGTCGAACTCGGCGATGACGGTGGCCGAGAGGGACGCCACGTCGAACACATGGATTCGACAGGTGCGGCCCGCCCCCGGATCTCGCGGGGAACCCGACGGGTCCCGCTCGACGGGACGTGCCCTCTCATGCGGTGAAGGTGTGGTCATCTCCGGAAACTCCTCAAGTCGCGGGCAGGTGTCCACCCTGCCCGGTGCGGCGCAGCCGCGGGCGACGGGGCCGTGTCCGCCCAGGTCCGGAAGGGGCCCCGTAGTCTGGGGTCCGTGCCGTCCCCCCGCCAGCAACGTGTCGCCGTCCTTGTGCTGGAAGGTGCGAAGCCGCTCGACGTCGGCATTCCCGCGCAGGTGTTCACGACCCGCGAGAGCATGCCCTACGAGGTACGGGTGTGCGGCGCGGCGCCCGGTCTCGTGACCGGTGGCGACGGGCTCTCGTACCACGTCGCGGACGGTCTCGACGCACTCGCGTGGGCCGACATCGTCTTCATCCCCGGCTACCGCTTCCCCGACCGCGAGGATCCGCCGCCCCCGGTCGTCGACGCGCTGATCGCGGCCCACCGGAGGGGCGCGCGGCTCGCCGCCATCTCCACGGGCGCCTTCGCGCTCGCCGCCACCGGGCTGCTCGACGGCAGACGCGCCACGACCCACTGGCACTACACGCGGGCGCTCGCGGCCAAGCACCCGCTCGTCCGGGTCGACGAGAACGTGCTGTTCGTGGACGAGGGCAGCGTGCTGACGTCGGCCGGTGCCGCGTCGGGCATCGACCTGTGCCTGCACATCCTGCGTTCCGACCTCGGGGTGGCCGCGTCCAACCACGCGGCCCGGCGCCTGGTCGCGGCCCCTTACCGCAGCGGCGGGCAGGCGCAGTACGTGCCGCGCCGGGTGCCCGAGCCGCTGGGCGAGCGGTTCGCCGCCACCCGCGAGTGGGCCCTGCGCCGGCTCGGTGAACACCTCACCCTCGACGTGCTCGCCCAGCACGCGGCGGTGTCGCCGCGTACGTTGTCGCGGCGCTTCGTCGAGGACATCGGGTACACGCCGATGCGGTGGGTGATGCGCGCGCGGATCGATGTGGCCCGCGAACTGCTCGAACGCTCCGAGCTGAGCATCGAGCAGATCGCCACCGACGTCGGTCTCGGCACCGGTGCGAACCTGCGGCTGCACTTCCAGAGCACGCTCGGCACCACACCGAGCGCGTACCGGCGGACCTTCGCCCAGGGCGAGTAGTCCAGGCGGCCCGCCCTCCGCAACCCCGTTGGCGTGATCCTTACGAACCATGGCGTTCACGCCGCAGTCATGGGCGCACGCCCCGCGCGAACCTGGAGGGAAACCGAAGGGACATCTCTTATGACTCGCATCGCCATCAACGGATTCGGCCGCATCGGACGCAACGCGCTGCGCGTACTGCTCGAACGCGACAGCGACCTCGACGTGGTCGCCGTCAACGACCTCACCGAGCCCACCGACCTCGCGCGCCTGCTCGCCTTCGATACGACAGCCGGCCGGCTCGGCCGCCCGGTGACCGTCGACGGGAACGCCCTCGTGGTGGACGGCCGTCGTATCGCCGTTCTCGCCGAGCGCGAACCGGCCCGGCTGCCCTGGGCGGAACTCGGCGTCGACATCGTCCTGGAGTCGACCGGCCGTTTCACCTCGGCCGAGGCCTCCCGCGCCCACCTCGCAGCGGGCGCCAAGAAGGTGCTGGTGAGCGCCCCGTCGGCCGGCGCCGACGCCACGATCGCGTTCGGGGTCAACACCGACGCGTACGACCCGGCCACGCACACGATCATCTCGAACGCCTCGTGCACGACCAACGCCCTCGCGCCGCTGGCCGCGGTCCTCGACGACCTCGCCGGTATCGAGCACGGCTTCATGACGACGGTGCACGCCTACACCCAGGAGCAGAACCTCCAGGACGCTCCCCACCGCGACGCCCGCCGCGCCCGCGCCGCCGCGGTCAACATCGTGCCGACCACGACGGGCGCCGCCAAGGCGATCGGCCTGGTCCTGCCGAACCTCGACGGCAAGCTGTCGGGCGACTCGATCCGTGTGCCGGTGCCGGTGGGCTCGATCGTGGAACTCAACACGACCGTCGCCCGCGACGTCTCGCGCGATGACGTGCTGGCCGCGTACCGCACGGCATCCGAAGGAGCGCTGGCCGGCATCATCGAATACTCGGAGGACGCCCTCGTGTCGTCCGACATCACGGGCAACCCCGCCTCGGCGATCTTCGACTCGGCCCTCACCCGCGTCGACGGCCGCCACATCAAGGTGGTCGCCTGGTACGACAACGAGTGGGGCTTCTCGAACCGGTTGATCGACACGCTCGAACTCCTGGCCTGACGCGCCGGGCAGTCCCTACGCGCAGGCGGGCGATGTGGGGTCGGCGCCCACGGTGAGCGTGACCGGGATGCCGGCGACGGGCCCGAGCCGGCTGCTTGTCGGCGTCCAGGGCCACCTCGCGGGCAGTGATCCCATGTATGGCGGCCGGACGGCAGCCGTATGCGCCGCCGCACCCGGCCGAGGCATACTCGGATCCCTGTCGGTGCGCCGGTGCCGACAGCTGTGCGGAGGTGAGTGATGGCGTCGTCGGGGACCGAATCCCGCAGGGTGACGATCCACGATGTCGCCCGGTCCGCCGGGGTGTCCCGGCAGACCGTGTCACGGGCCCTGAACAACAAGGGCGAGATCCAGGGCTCCACCAAGCAGCGGGTGCTCGACGCCGCCCTCGCGCTGGGCTACCGCCCGAGCCGGTTCGCCAGGGGCCTGGTCAGACAGGACACCATCAGCGTCGGGCTGGTCATTCCCGACCTGCTCAACCCGTTCTTCACCGAGGTCGCGGCAGCGGCACTGGAAGCCGCGCGGGCCCATGGCTGGCATGTCCTCGTGTACGACACCGCCGACAGCGCCGAGGAGGAACGCGGCACCCTCCAGGTCATCGCCTCACAAGTGGACGCCGTCGTCGGGTACTTCAGCCGGTCCGAGGAAGAGATCGAGGAGCTGACCCGCGGCGTTCCGGTCGTGCTCATCGATCGTGAGCGGCGCAGCGACCGGTTCAGCGCGATCCGGATCGACGGCGAGGCCGGCGTCCAGGCGGCGATCACCCACCTGGTGGCGAACGGCCACCGGCGTATCGGCATGCTCGACCACGCGGGCCGGGCCGAACCGAGCGTCCGGCACGCCTGGTTCGCGGCCGCGACGGCGGCCTGCGGGCTGGACGAAGGGCCGGTGTGCAGGGCGGACCAGAGCGTCGAGGGCGGCGAGCGTGCGCTGGAGACGCTTCTGGCCGAACACCCCGACGTGACCGCCGTGTTCACCTTCAACGACATCATCGCCATCGGCGCGCTGCGGGCCGCGCGCCGCCTCGGCCGGAGCGTCCCCGGGGAGCTCGCCGTGATCGGTTTCGACGGGCTGCGCCTCGGTACGCTCGTCGAGCCGCCGCTCTCCACCGTGGCGCTGGACACGCGCGGGCTCGGGGCGCTCGCCGTGGAGCAGGCCGCCCGCCTGCTGACCGGCAGCGGCCCGCTCGCTCCCGACGAGCTGGTCGTCCGCGCGGAGTTGCGGCTGCGCGAGTCCGGGTGAGCCAGTCCGGATGAGCGGGCCCGGCGCCGGTGTCGGCTCCGGCCCCGGAACGTAACCCCCGAACCGACCGCCGACCACCCTCCACAGGTCGCCGACGTGCGCCCTCTTGACACATCGGCGTACTCCGCCAGAGACTTCCCGGCAATTCGTGAACGTTCACGGGAGCGTTCACGGGCCTTGGAAGGGTCCTCAATGACGCTGACTCGACGAAGGCTCCTGGCAGGCGCGACCGCTCTCGGCGCCGCCGCGTTCGGAGCCGGTGGATGCTCAAGCCCCACGACCGCGAACCCCGGTCACCTCACCTTCTGGTACACGTACAACGGCTTCTCCGAGAACGTGCTCAAGGCCGCCAGGAAGCGCTTCGCGGCCGACGAGTTCGTGCCCTCGCAGGTGAGCGGCGACCTCACACAGCGGCTGCTCGCCGCGCTCGCCGGCGGTGCCTATCTGCCCGACATCACCATGATCGGCGACAACATCTCGCGGTACTTCAGCGACAGCGACCGCTTCGTGAACATGAACGACCACGGGGCGCGTGAGCTGGCGCAGGGCTATCTGCCGTGGAAGTGGCAGGCGGGCGCCACCCCCGACGGCTTCCAGCTGGGTTTCCCCATCGACATCGGCCCCGCGGCCCTCTACTACCGGCACGACATCTTCGAGAAGGCCGGCCTGCCCAGCGAACCGGACGACGTCGCGGCGGCCGTACCCACCTGGGAGAAGTACTTCACCTTCGGCGAGCAGATCCGGAAGAAGCTCCCCGGCCGCTATCTGATCACCGACACCAAAACGGTCTTCACGTACTCGATGGCCCAGGAGCAGCGGAAGTACTTCACCCCCGAGAACAGCTACCTGGACGACCAGGCCCACGTCAGACTCGCCTGGGACCGCTCGGTCGAGGCGTTCCGGCGGCGCCTCACCGCAGGGTTCGGCGGCTCGCAGACGGCCAGCGGCCAGTCCGTGGACCGGCACGCGGCCTGGAACACCGGCCAGGAGGTCAGCCTCGTCAACGCCTCCTGGATCACCGGCGAGATCAAGCAGTCGGCTCCCGGCACCGCCGGCAAATGGCGGGTCTGCGCACCGCCCGGCGGACCCGGCAACCAGGGCGGTTCCTTCCTCGCCATCACCGCCGCCTGCCCCGATCCGCAAGCGGCGTTCGACATCATCAGCTGGCTGCAGAACCCGGCGAACCAGGCCTCCAACTACGCCGAGATCGGCCTCTTCCCCTCCAGCCCTGCCGCGGCCGAGGACGAACGGATCACCGCCCCGGACAAGTTCTTCGGCGGCCAGTCCGCCGTGAAGGTCTTCGCCGACATCGCCGACCAGGTGCGGTACGCCTACTTCAGCCCCTGGGACATCACCATCAGCGACACCTACACCGACGAGCTCACGAACGTCGAACTCGGCGGCAAGGATCCGGAGCGCGCCTGGAAGGACGCCCGGAACCGGATCGAACGACTTCTGCGCCGACAGGGTGTGCTCTCATGACCGCGACGTCCGAACTCGACGCGCCGGCGACCGCCCCGCGGTCACCGGCGGAGGAGGCCGCCCGGCGCCGCAGGCGGTGGCGTCATCTGCCGCAGTACGCCGCCGTCTCCCCGTTCTTCCTGCTCTTCGCCGTCTTCGGCCTCTACCCGGTGTTCTACTCGCTCTATCTGTCGCTCCAGCGCTGGGACGGCGTAGGACCGATGAAGTTCGTCGGCCTGGAGAACTTCCGCTATCTGCTCACCGACAGCCAGTTCTGGGACTCGATAGCCAACACCCTGATCATCTGGGTGATGTCGACGGTCCCGATGACCGTGCTCGCCCTGCTCATCGCCCTCGGTCTGAACTCCTCGGTGCGCTTCAAGGGCGTGCTGCGCGTCGCGTACTTCATGCCCAACGTGACCTCGATCGTGGCCATGTCGCTGGTCTTCGGCTCGATCTTCAGCGGTGAGTTCGGCATTCTCAACTGGATCCTCGACCTCTTCGGCTTCGGCCATGTCCCCTGGCTGACCGACCCCTGGGGCATCCGGTGCGCCATCGCCATCATGATCATCTGGCGCTGGACGGGCTACAACGCCATCATCTTCCTCGCCGGACTCCAGGCCCTGCCCACCGACGTCTACGAGGCGGCGCGCGTCGACGGCGCGAGCCCCGTACAGACGTTCTTCCGGATCACCCTGCCGCTCCTGCGGCCGGTGCTCCTGTTCTCGCTGGTGATGTCCGCCATCGGCGGCCTCCAGATCTTCACCGAGTCACAGGTGCTGCTCGGCGACCGCGGCGGGCCCGGCGGCGCGGGACTGACGATGGTCCTCTACTTCTACGGAACCGCCTTCGCGGACAACGACTTCGGCTACGGCGCCGCCATCGCCTGGGGCATCTTCGTCGTCGTCGTGCTGTTCTCCATCCTCAACTGGCGGCTTGTGCAACGCCCCGAGCGAGGACAGATCACCATCAAGGAGGACGTGCGATGACTACCCGCGGACGTGTCCTGACGTACACAGCGCTCCTCGTCGGCGCGGCGATCACCCTCTTCCCCTACTACTGGCTCGCCGTGATGGCGTCCAACACCACGCCGGACATCTACTCAAGCCCCCCGAAGCTCGTCTTCGGCGACCAGCTCTTCCACAACATCGGCGAGGTCTTCTCGAAGATCGACTTCTTCGGGTCGCTGCTCAACACGCTCGTCGTCGCGATCGTGACGACCGTCGCCGTGCTGTTCTTCGACTCGCTCGCCGCCTTCACCTTCGCCAAGTACACCTTCCCCGGCAGCAAGATCCTCTTCGGGATCCTCCTGGCCACCTTCGTGGTGCCCACCCAGCTCGCCGCCATCCCGCAGTTCTCCCTGATGGCCGACCTCGGCTGGGTGGGAAGCCTGAAGGCGCTGATCGTGCCCGCCGCGGCCAACGCCTTCGGCATCTTCTGGATGCGCCAGTACGCGGCCGGCGCCCTGCCGGACGAACTGCTCGACGCGGCGCGGATCGACGGCTGCGGCTTCTTCCGCACCTATCTGCACGTCGGACTGCCGGTACTGCGCCCGGCACTCGCGTTCCTCGGCATCTTCACCTTCGTCAACGTGTGGAACGACTTCCTGTGGCCGCTGGTCGTCCTCATCGACTCCCGCCACATCACGCTCCAACTCGCGCTCGCACAGCTCAACGGCCTCTATGTCACCGATTACAGCGTGGTCATGGCGGGCACGCTGGTGGCCATCGTCCCGCTGATCATCATCTTCCTCTTCGGCGCCCGGCACTTCATCCGCAACATCGCCGCCGGCGCCCTCAAGGGCTGAAGGGAATCCATTGCCCTCCTCGTACGTCGAAGACCCGGCCCCCGGCCACGGCTCGTCGGCACCCCGGTCCGCCTTCCGCTCCGACGCGCCCGCGCTCAGCCTGGGCGGGAGCTGGCGGTTCCTGCTCTCACCGGCGGTCGACGCGGCGCCGGACGGCATCGAACGGGACGACTTCGACGACAGGGGCTGGGGGGACCTCCAGGTCCCCGGCCACTGGCAGTTGGCCGGCCACGGCGCCCCCGCCTACACCAACGTCCGCTATCCCTTCCCCGTCGACCCGCCCCATGTGCCCACCGAGAACCCGACGGGCGACCACCGGCTGGTCTTCGACCTGCCCGACGACTGGCCTGACGAGCCCGCCGTGCTGCGCTTCGACGGCATCGACTCCTGCGGGCGCGTCTGGCTCAACGGCATCGAACTGGGCGTGACCAAGGGCAGCAGGCTGCCGACGGAGTTCGACGTCGGACCACTGCTGCGACGGCGCGGCAATCTCCTCGCAGTCCGTGTCCACCAGTGGTCGGCGGGCAGCTACCTGGAGGACCAGGACATGTGGTGGCTGTCCGGCGTCTTCCGCGACGTCACCCTGCTCGCCCGGCCGGCGGGCGGGGTACGGGACTTCACGCTCGACGCCGGATACGACCACCTCACCGGACGAGGCACGCTCCGCGTCGACGCCGACAGCGGCGTACGCGTCAGCGTTCCCGAACTCGGCATCGCCGGGCTGCCCGCGGGTGAGCCGGCCGAGATCCCCGGCGTGGAGCCGTGGAGCGCCGAGGAGCCACGGCTGTACGAGGGAGAGGTCCACACCGGCACCGAGCGCGTACCGGTACGTATCGGCTTCCGTACCGTCGCCGTCGAGGACGGCCAACTCACGGTGAACGGCCGCCGGATCGTCTTCCGGGGCGTCAACCGCCATGAATTCCACCCGGATTCGGGACGCGTCGTGCCCCGCGAGTTCGCCGTCGCCGACATCGAGCTGATGAAACGGCACAACGTCAACGCCGTCCGCACCAGCCACTATCCGCCCGACTCCGCGTTCCTGGACCTCTGCGACACCTACGGCCTCTGGGTTGTCGACGAGAGCGACCTGGAGACGCACGGCTTCTCCGAACTCGACTGGCAGGGCAATCCCAGCGACGACCGCCGGTGGACCGACGCGTATCTGGACCGGATGCGCCGCATGGTCGAGCGGGACAAGAACCACCCCTCGGTCGTCATGTGGTCGCTCGGCAACGAGGCCGGCACCGGCCGCAACCTCGCCGCCACCGCCGAGTGGACCCACCGGCGCGATCCCAGCCGCCCCGTGCACTACGAGGGCGACGCCGACTGCTCCTACACCGATGTGTACAGCAGGATGTACGCCACCCACGAAGAGGTGGACCGTATCGGGCAGGGCGTCGAAGGGCATGAACGCGTCCGCGAACGGCCCTTCGTCCTCTGCGAGTTCGGCCACGCGATGGGCAACGGGCCGGGCGGGCTGCTGGAGTACCGCGACCTGTTCGAGCGCCATCCGCGCTGCCAGGGCGGTTTCGTGTGGGAGTGGCTCGACCACGGCATCGCGCAACGCGACGCCGAAGGGCGCGCCTACTTCGCGTACGGCGGCGACTTCGGCGAGCCCCTCCACGACGGCAACTTCGTCATCGACGGACTCCTCCACCCCGACCGCACACCGTCACCCGCTCTCGCGGAGTTCGCGAAGGTCTTCGAACCGGTGCGGATCACGGCCGTCGACGGCATACCGCGCGTCACCAACCACTACGACATCCTGTCGACGGCGCATCTCGACTTCTCCTGGGTCCTGGAGGAGGAGGGAACCGAGGTCGCGCGCGGCGCGCTCACCGTGCCGCCGGTCGCCGCGGGCGCCGGCGCCGATCTGTCTCTGCCCGAACTCCCCGTCACCGGCGGGGAGAGCTGGCTCACCGTAAGGGCCGCGCTCGCCGCCGACACCTCGTGGGCGCGGGCGGGGCACGTGGTGGCCTGGGGCCAGATACCCGTCACCTCGAAGCCGGTGTCCACCGCCCCCGCCGCCGGTACGGCTCCGGAGGTGACGGACACCGAACTGCGCCTGGGGCCCGGTGTGTTCGACCCGGTGACCGGGCGGCTGACCGCACTCGGCGGCCTGCCCGTCGAAGGGCCGCGGCTCGACCTGTGGCGGGCGCCCACCGACAACGACCGCGGCTCCGACGACCCCGAGGGAGCCCGGTGGCGGGCCGCGGGCCTGCACCGGTTGCGCCACCGCGTCGTGGCCGTCGAACCGCTCGGCGACGCCCTCCTCGTACGCACCCGGGTCGCCCCGCCGGGTCTCGGCTTCGGCATGCGGGCCGACTACCGCTGGAGCGCCGACGGACTGCGCCTGCGACTGGACCTGGACGTCGAGCCTGAGGGCACCTGGCCGTGCACCCTGCCCAGGCTCGGTCTGCGCATGGCCCTGCCCGCCGCCCTCGGCGCCGCCGAGTGGTTCGGGCGCGGCCCGGGGGAGGCGTACGCCGACAGCCGGCAGGCAGCCAGGATCGGCCGCTTCACCAGCACCGTCGACGCCCTTCAGACGCCGTATGTCTTCCCCCAGGAGAACGGGAACCGCCTCGACCTGCGATGGCTGCGGCTGACGGCCGACGACGGCACGGGCCTGCGCGTCGAAGGCGACCAGTCCTTCGCCTTCACCGCCCGCCGCTGGACGTCGGAGCAACTCGACGCCGCGGCCCACACCACCGACCTCGAACCGGGCGGCACGATCGTGCTCAACCTCGACCTCGCGCAGCACGGACTCGGGTCCGCGTCCTGCGGCCCCGGTGTTCTGCCGGAGTACCGACTCCGGCCGGAGCGCGCCTCCCTGGCGCTCACCTTCACCACTCGGACCGCGCCCCAGGCGGGTACTTCAGCCGCAGAGGAGACACCGTCCCGATGACCGCCCGCGCCCACGCTCCCGCCCCCGCCGTGTCGCTGGTCCCGCACACCCACTGGGACCGCGAATGGTACGAGCCCTTCCAGCGCTTCCGGCTGCGGCTGGTCGATCTGCTGGACGAGGTCCTGGACCGGGCGGAGGCCGACGAACGGTTCCGCTTCACCCTCGACGGACAGATGGCCGCCGTGGACGACTACCTGGAGGTCCGCCCGGAACACCGCGACCGCGTGCTCCGGCTGGTCCGGCGCGGCCAACTGGCCGTCGGCCCCTGGCAGATCCTCCTGGACGAGTTCCTCTGCTCCGGCGAGAACATCATCCGCAACCTGGAACTCGGCCACCGCCGCGCCACGGAACTCGGCAGCCCGATGCCCGTCGGCTATCTCCCCGACATGTTCGGCCACTGCGCGCAGATGCCGCAGATCCTCTCCGCCGCCGGTCTCGACCACGCCTGTGTGTGGCGCGGCGTCCCCGCGGGCGTACCCGGCCACGCCTTCCGCTGGCAGGCACCCGACGGCAGCTCCGTACGTACCGAATATCTCGCGGGCGGCTACGGCAACGCCGCCTATGTCTTCTCCGACCCCGGACACTTCGCGGGCCGCATGGCCGAGCTCGGCAGACGGCTGGCCCCCGCCTTCGGAGCCGACCCGGTCCTCGCGATGTACGGCACGGACCACTCGGCCCCCGTCGGCTCCCTGGTCAAGCTGGTCGCCGACCTGGACCCGGCGGACGTCGACGTGACGATCACCACGTTGGCCGATTACATCGGTGAACGCGACGCGCACGACCGGTCGTTGCCCGTCGTGGAAGGTGAACTGCGCAGCCACGCGGGCGCCAACATCCTGCCGGGTGTGCTCTCGGTGCGCCCTCATCTGAAGCAGGCGCTGGCCCGCTCGGAGCGTCTCGTCGAACGCTACGCCGAGCCCTTCGCCGCGCTCTGGTCGGCCGAGTGGCCCGAGAAGTTCCTCGATCTGGCGTGGTGGCGGCTGATCGACGCATCCGGCCACGACTCGGTCACCGGATGCGGGGTGGACGAGACGGCCACCCAGGTGTTCGCCCGTATCAGCGAGGCCGGACACCTCGGCCAGGCCGTACGGGACAGGGTGGCCGGCGGCCTCGCGCGGCAGGTGTCGCGGGACGCCGTACTCGTACTGAATCCCACCCCGGCCACGCGGGAAGACCTGGTCACCCTCGACCTCGAAGTCCCGGACGAGTGGGAGGAGATCGCCGTCGAACTGCCCGACGGCAGCAGGCTGCCCGCCCAGACCGACCTGCGCGCGGAACAGCTCCTGCTCTCGGAGTCCCTGCCCGGTGAGGAACTGCCCGCGTTCCTGCCACGCGTCCACGGGCGGGAGCTGTTCGGCAGCGAGATCACCCACTGGACCTGCGACGACGAGCGGCGCGTACTGGAATTCGGCGTGGCCAGGCACGGCGGCGACACACCGTTCGACGTGGAGGCCGTCCGCGCCGCCGTGAGCGGCGCGACCGGTGACTGGACGGTCCGCATCACCCGGGCCGCCCACCGTACGGTCACCTGCCTGGCCCGGGTGCCGGCGCTCGGCTGGACGTCGCTGCGGCCGGTGCCGGGCGGACAGCAGGTCGAGCGGCCCGGCGACCCGGCAGGGGCAGGCCCCGTACGGGCCCAGGGCCGTACCTTGTCCAACGGCCTCGTCACCGTCACCGCCCTGGACGACGGTACGCTCCGCGTCGTGTCCGCCGACGGGACCGTGCTCGACGGCGTCGGCCGCATCGTCGACGGAGGCGACCGCGGCGACAGCTACAACTACGCCCCGCCCGGCACCGACCGGGTCGTCGAGACCCCCCGCTCACTGCGCGTCGGCACGGCGGTCGGCGGTCCGCTCCGCGCCTCGCTCACGGTGGAGCGCGGATACGACTGGCCGCAGGCCGTGGACCGGACCGCCGACCGCCGTACGGCGACGACCCGGCCGGGCAGCGTCCGGCTGGACGTCGAACTGCGGGTGGGGGAGCCCTTCGTCCGTCTCGACCTGACCCTGGACAACGCCTCGCTCGACCATCGGGTGCGCTGCCATGTGCCACTCGCCCGCCCCGCCAACTCGTCCTACGCCGAAGGGCAGTTCGCGGTGGTCGAGCGGGGGCGTACGGCGGAGGGCGGTTTCAGCGAGCGCCCCGTCCCGACGTTCCCCGCGCACGGGTTCGTGGACGCGGGCGGTGCGGGTCTGCTGCTGACGCAGGCCTGCGAGTACGAACTCCTCGACGACGAAATCGCGTTGACGGTGCTGCGCGGCACGGGCTGGCTCAGCCGTAACATCCACCCCTACCGCGCGGAGCCCGCCGGGCCACAACTCCCCATCCCGGCGGCCCAGATGACCGGTACGAGCACCGTCTCGTTCGCGGTGCTGCCGCACGCGGGCGACTGGCACGAGGCGAATCTCGCCGAGGCGGGCGAACACTTCCGCCACCCGCTCCATGCCACGCACGGCACGGGGCCGCGCGAAGCCGCCCCCGCCGCGCACGAGGGCCTGTCGGTCGATGGCGCGGTCATGACCAGCCTTCGCCGCCGCGACGGAGAGCTGGAACTGCGTCTGGTCGCCGCCTCGCCCGAACCGTCCACGGCGGTCGTACGCGGCGCGTTCCGGGGCACCCGCCGCGTCGGCCTCCTGGGCGACGACGACAGCCGCGCGGAGCGGACGGCTCCCGCTGACGAACCCCTCGTCGATGCCGGAACGGTCCGCATCCCCCTGCGCGCCTGGGAGATCGCGACGGTGCGCCTCTCCGAGTGAGCCGCCCTCCGGGTCACACCACTTGGACGACATGCTTTCCACGGACGCCGCCCGCCTCCAGGGCACGGTGGGCGGCGGCTATGTCGCCGAGCGGATGGACGGTGTCGACCACGGGCCGGATGTCGCCGCTCTCGGCGTACCCGGTCAGCTCGGCCAGCAGCGCGTGCCGGGGATTGCCGCTGAAGGCCCGTATCCGCCGGGAGCCGTGGACGGTGGAGCGCAGGATGTAGAGAATGCCGGCGACGGGGTGCTCCATGTCGAAGGCGATGGCCACCATGCGTCCGCCCGGAGCCAGCAGCCCCCGGTAGACGGGGTGCTCGGTGCCGACGGTGTCCATGACGACGTCGAACGTGCCCAGATCGCCCGGCCGGGTCCGCCGGTGGTCGAGGGCCTCGTCGGCGCCCAGCTCCCGGACGAAGTCCAGGTTCTTCCCGCTCGCCAGAGCGGTGACATGGGCACCGAAGAGCTTGCCGATCTGGACGGCCACGCTGCCGACCCCACCGCTGGCGCCGCGCACCAGCAGGCGTTCGCCGGGCTTCAGTCCGGCCTTGTCACGCAGGGCGGTGATCGAGGTCGTGCCGCCCGCCAGCAGGGACACGGCCTGCGTCAGGGCGAGATCGGCGGGGGCGGGTGCGATCCGTTCGGGGCGTACGGTCACGTACTCCGCCGCGCTGCCGAACGTCGACCGGCCCAGCATGCCCCAGACCCTCTCGCCCTCCCGTACTCCGGTCACGGCGGCGCCGACCCGGGCTATCTCGCCCGCGAAGTCGAGCCCGGTGCGCTGGGGGAAGCGGCGCCCTGTCACCAGCCGCATCCTGCCGGACCGGCCGGCCAGCTCCCCGCCGTTGACGGTGGCCGCGTGGACACGGACCAGCACCTCGTCCGGCTTGGGGTCCGGCACGGGCAGCCTGCCCTCGTACAGCACCTCAGGGGGGCCGTACCGGTCGTAGAGGGCCGCGCGCATCTCGGGCATGGTCGAGTCCTGTCTCTTTCGTGGGACCGGTGTCGTCGGCTCGGTCGCCGGCTCTGTCCCGCCGGTCGCGAGGGGAGGGATCCTCCGGCTCGCCCACCCACGCTAACCGGATAAACGGATGACACCGTCCACTTACGCTAAAGTGAGAGACATGCCTGCTCAGCCCTCTCGGAAACAAGGCCCGCCGGCCGCGGACGACGCCGCCGGGTCACGTCCTCGCGCCGCCACCGGGCTGCGCGCCGACGCCCAGCACAACCGCGACCGCATCCTCGAAGTCGCCCGCGAGTCGTTCACCACGAGGGGACTCGACGTACCCCTCACGACCATCGCCCGCCGCGCCGGCGTCGGCGCCGCCACCCTCTACCGGCGCTTCCCCACCCGTGCCTCGCTCGTCACCGAGGCCTTCTCCGAACAGCTCACCGCCTGCGTGTCGGTCCTGGACGAGGCGCTGGAGGACGAGGATCCCTGGCGCGGATTCCGCACCGTCATCGAGCAGGTCTGCGCCATGCAGGCCACGGACCGGGGCTTCACCGCGGCGTTCTTCTCCGAGTTCCCGGACGCCACCGAATACAACCGTCAGCGCTCGCGGGCCGAGGAAGCCCTCGCCCTGCTGGTCCGGCGCGCCAAGGACGCCGGGGCACTGCGCGAGGACTTCGACCACAGTGACCTCCCCCTCCTGCTCCTCGCCAACAGCGGCATCGTCGGCGAGAACCGGCAGGTCTCACTGGCGGCGTCCCGGAGGCTGGTCGCCTACCTCCTCCAGTCCCTGCGGGCCGAGCACGCGGAACCCCTGCCGCCTCCCGCGCCGCTGGTGCTGGATCAGCTCCACACCCGCTACTGACCGACCAGGTCCTGTCCGGCCGTCCGTTCACCGGGCGCCGGACGACGGCCCGATGGAGACCACCCGCGCCCACTCGGGCGGCGCGTCCGGTACGTAATCGGGATCGTCCTCGGCCCACGACCGGGAGGAGGACTCCCGGTCGAACAGGCCCACCACCGTCCGGCACGGTGGCCGGCTGTCCGGCCACGGTGTCTGACCGTCCGTCAGGACCACGATCACATCCGGCCGAGCACCTTTCCTGAGCGCCCTCGCGAAGCCCGTACGCAGATCCGTACCCCCGCCTCCCATCAGCGGGATCCCCGCGGCCCGGCACAGCGGATGCACGATCTCGGCCGACGCGTCGCAGGGCAGGACGGAGATCAGATCCCGACGGCCGCCCACGGCACGGGAGATGGCGGTGACCTCGTTCAGCGCGCTGCCCAGTTCGGAGTCGCTCACCGACCCGGACGTGTCGATGATCACCGCGACCCGTGGTGGCCTGCGCCGCAGGCTCGGCAGTACGACGCCGGGCAGCCCGGCCGAACGGCGCGATGGCCGGCCATACGTGTAGTCCTCGCCCACACCGGAACCGGAGGCCGCCGAGCGGACCGCCGCACCCAGCAGCTCCCGCCACGGCTGCGTCGGATGGAACGCCTCGTCCGCCCACCGCTGCCACCCCTTCGGGGCGCTCCCCGGACGGGCGTTGATGCCCCGTGCCACCCGGAACCGGACCGCGTCCCGCTCCTGTGCGCTGAGACCGTGCGCGCCGTCGGGCCCGAGATCCCACTCCCGTGCCAGCCCGTCGGCGCCACTGCCGCAGTCCAGCCAGGCCATGCTCTGCGTACGCGGGCTCAGCCGGAACTGGAGCAGATACTCCTCCATCAACTCGCCCGCGGTCAGCCCCAGTAGACCCGGACCGACGGCATCTCTGGGCCGCGTCAGCCCCTCGCCGAACACGTCGTCGTTGATCTCGCAGTCCGCCGCGATGTTCATCCGCAGCCGTTCCGCCGGGCCGGTCAGCCCGTGGGTCCGCGCGAACCGGTCACTTCGGCCGTGGTGGTCGCGGAGCAGATGCGACACCTCGTGCACCCAGACCCCGGCCAACTCGTTCACCGGCGTGCGGGCCACGAACGCCGGCGAGACGTAACACCGCCAGTGCCGGTCGACGGCCATCGTCGGCACCCGCCGCGACTCCACCACATGCAGGGCGAACAGCGCCGTGGCCATGAAGGGCCGCACCCGGACGGCGTGCAGCCGGGCGGCGAAGAGCTTGTCGAGATCCAGCGCTCCCGGCGCGTCCTCGGCGGAGTCCGTGACCGTGTGCGCGGTCATCGGCCGGCCTTCGCGACGGACGCCGTAGGGGCTGCCGCCCGGTCCGCCAGCCGGGAGAGCGACACCGCCCCGGCGAGCCGGTCGATCGACGCGGGAACGTCCCACTCTTCGCGGCGCAGCGAGGCGAGGGTGGTCGCCGGGACGACCACCAGGTCCGGCGCCCCGGTCTCCATCGCCCGGACCAGAACCGCCCACGCCGCGTCCCAGCGGGACTTCTCCGGACGCTCGCGGACGGCCCGTACCACACCGTCGAGCACGGCCTGCCGCAGATCACCGCGCTCGGGCAGGGCGGCGCCCGCCGGGTCGGCGAGAACCGTCTCCGGGTCCGGGAGGTCCATCCGGTCGAGACTGGCGAGCAGTTCGAGTCCCGGCCCGTCCCCCACGGTGCCCCTGACGAGCAGCGAGAGTACGTCCCGCGACGAACCGGCCGCGGTGGCGAAGGCGATCAGCCGCAGCGACATCTCCCAGCTGCGGGGCGACGGCCAGGCGCCGCCCCGGCGCCTCTCGTTGCTGGGCAGCCGGTGCACGAGCCCGGCTCGGGCGGAGAGCAGCCCGCACACGGCACGGCGCGCGAAGCCGACAGCATCGGCCAGCCGCTCGGGATCCAGCCGGGGCAGCGTCGCCACGGGCCAGGTCCCGCCGAGGCCCCGTACGACGACTTCGTGGTCATGGGTCCACTGAAGATGAACGAACCGGTTGGCCAGCGGCGGGCTCAGCTCCCACCCGTCGGCCGCCGACGAGCGCGGATTGGCGGCGGCCACGATCCTTACGTCCGGCGGGAGTTGGAGCGCGCCGATCCGCCGTTCGAGTACGAGGCGGAGCAGGGCGGCCTGTACGGCGGGCGGCGCCGTGGACAGCTCGTCCAGGAACAGCAGCCCGCGCCCCGCCCGTACGAGGCGGACGGCCCAGTCCGGCGGGGCCATCGGGACACCCTGCGCCGCGGGATCGTCTCCGACGACGGGCAGACCCGAGAAGTCGGACGGCTCGTGGACGCTCGCGATCACCGTCGTCAGGGGCAGGTCCAGCGACGCGGCGAGCTGTGTCAGGGCGGCGGTCTTGCCGATGCCCGGCTCACCCCACAGCAGGACGGGCAGGTCGGCGGCGACGGCGAGGGTCAGGGCCTCCAACTGATTGTCCGGCCGCGGTTCGGTGGTCGTGTCGCGCAGCAGTGCCAACAGCTCATCCGCGACACCGAGTTGGGAGGCAGGGGCAGAGGCAGGGGCGGGGGTGTCGGTGGGGGCGAACGGGGCGTGAGTGGTCAAGTGTCATCACCATTGGGTTCGTTGGTCGGTCAAAGGGTGTGCGTGCGGGCGACGGAGGTCCCGCCGCCGTGTCGGCAGGCGTGCCGCATCGCCGGTCGGTGCCGGCCGGTTCCGCCCGGTGCCGGGGTCAGCGAGCGGTTACGACGCGCGGGCGGGAACGGAGCTCGGGCGGACGCTTGGTACGCGGCAGATGGCGGCCGGATCCCGGACCGGGACCGACCATGCCCTCCCTGAACAGGCCGTAGGTGATCCGCCGTTCGGCGGCGGCCTCCAGCTCGTCCCGCAGGGCGCCGCCGCGCAGCACCGCGTCGGGACCCAGCAGGCCCTCGACGACGGCCAGCGCACCGGCGGCGTCTCCGTGGTCCAGGCGTTCGCGGACCCCGGTGAGGCAGTCCGGGCTCCGGTGCGCCTCGTCGACGGCCCGCAGACAGGCGAGCGGAGTGCCCGTCAGCGCGGCCAGCAACTCCTCCCGCCGGATCTCGTCCGGGTCATGGTCCAGCGCGGACAGCACGCCGTCGACCAGGCCGATCCGATGGCGCGCTCCCCGGCACTCCACGAGATGCGGCTGCCCCGACCGCTCCGGAAGCGGCGCCGGACCGGTCGGCGAACAGCCAGGTACGAGCGCCGATGCGACCAGCGGGTGCAGCCGCTCGACGTCGATCGCACCCCTGCGGACCAGCTCCAGATCGGGCAGTGTCCAGGTCGCGGCGTCGGGCAGGAGCGGCGCCGGAGCGGAGCCCGTCCTGCCGCGCTCCGCGATCCGCGGGACGGGCGGGCCGGCGCCGTGCCCGTCCGCGACGAGCTCCAACTCCAGCCGCTGCCGCGCCCCGAGCCGTACGGCGAAGGCACCGGCGGACCGCCCCTCGGCCCGGAGCAGGATCCCGGCCTCGGCAGCCCACCGGTCAACGGAACAACGGCGCCCTGGCGGCAGGGCCTCCAACAGGGCCGGATCCAGCCCCGAACCGCCCTCGCCCGAGCGCGAATCCGCCCCCGACCGGGTCCGGAGCTCCTCGGTCCGGCGCGCGTCCCACAGATGGCGGTGCAGATCGAGCCGGAACCGCCGGTCGGGATGGGGGTGCGGATGGCGGCGGGCGCCGGCATCGGCGTAGGACCCGTCCCACAGCGCCAGGCTGATCCGCTGCCCGGCATCCGCCCAGGCGGGCGGAGTCCGGGCCACGAGATACACGGGGGCTACGGGGGCGGCGCGGTCCGGACCGCCTGGCCCGTCGCCGTAACGCGCCAGGGCGACGGTGAGACCGGGGCGCAGCAGCCCGTCGGGAGCGATCCTCGGCAGGTGCCAGCGCAGCAGGTCGGGCGCCAAGTGGCGGAGATCGGCACGGAGTCGGGCAGCGAGTTCGCGGCCATGGGCACGTGCCACGGTACGTAGGTCGAGATCGACATCGACACGTGCGGCTGCGCACGCGCCGGCCCAGTCGCCGACATGACGGCGGGCGGTCGCGGTCTCGATCATGGAAGGCGGCACGGCGAACTCACGCACGCGCGGCCAGAAGGAAGGGCGGGAATTCCCGTTCGCGGTCTCAGTGAGCATCAGCACTCACCTTGCGCGGTCGGGACCCCCAATCTGACGGCAGAATAGGTAGTCATCGCGGTGACCATATCGCTCCTGATCCCGTTAGGCCAGATTCTTGTGACCGGACCAACTGCTGCCAGGGTGAAGACCCGCTCGATCTACGCAATCGTGGCCCTCACCGTCGCGTTGATCACGCCCTTCCTCGTTTCGTCCTCCGCGGGTTCGCCGGCCGCCGAAGCGACCCCGCCACCGCCCCACGCCGGGTTCGACTACCAGATCGGCGGCGGCTACCCGCCGCCCGCCGGGGTGAGCGTGGTCAGCCGTGACCGCGAGGACTCCCCGGCCCCCGGGCTCTACACCATCTGTTACGTCAACGCCTTCCAGGTCCAGCCCGACGAACTGGACGCGTGGGAGCCCGATCTCCTCCTCCGCGACGACAACGGCGACGTCATCATCGACGAGGAGTGGGACGAGGCCATCCTGGACGTCAGCACCGCGGGCAAGCGCGAGCGCATCGCGGCCAAGGTGAACGGCTGGATCGACGGCTGCGCGGAGAACGGCTTCCAGGCCGTGGAGCCCGACAACTACGACAGTTACGAACGCAGTCAGGGCCGGTTCGGCTCCTCCGCCGCCATGGCCTTCATCACCCTGCTCTCCGGGCACGCGCACGACAAGGGCCTGGCGATCGGGCAGAAGAACACCGCCGAGCTCGCCGAGTTCCGTGACGAGACCGGGCTCGACTTCGCCGTCGTGGAGGAGTGCGGGGAGTTCGATGAGTGCGGCTCCTTCACCGAGCACTTCGGTAACGACGTGATCGTCATCGAGTACACGGCGAAGGGGCTCGCGACCGCGTGCGCGGGCTGGCAGGACAGCCTCAGCATCGTCCGCCGTGACCTGGACGTCGTCCCCGCCGGCGCCGACGGCTATCTCCGCCAGACCTGCTGACCGCTCAGAGGTTGCGTCCGAAGAGGTCGAGAAGAGCCGTCCAGTGGCGCTCCGCCGCCTCGGCGTCGTACGACGCGGTGTCCACCTGCGTGAAGCCGTGCCGGGCGCCCGCGTAGACCTCGGCGTGATGGGTGACACCGGCGTCGGTGAGGGCCTTTTCGAGCCGGTCGATCTGCTCAGGGGGAAGCGAGGCGTCCTGGTCGGCGTGGCCGAAGTACAGCTCGGCGGTGATCCGGCCGGCGCCGAGGTGCGGGCTGTCGGGTGCCCCACTGGCGAGGTACGCGCCGTGGAAACCCGCCATGGCCGCGACCCGCTCCGGATACGCCGCCGCGGCGCGCAGCGCGAAACCGGCGCCCATGCAGTAGCCGGTGACCCCGACCGGTCCGTCGTTGGCGAGAGGGCTGGCCGCCAGCCAGTCGAGGAAGGCGCCGGCGTCCCGCGCGGCAAGCTCCGGGGTCAGACTCTGGGCGGCGGGGAGGAAGGTCTCGAAGAGCTCCGAGCGCCGTTCCGGGGTGATGAAGTCGGGCAGTTCGACCAACGGGGCGCGTCCGGCGCGGTAGAGGATGTTGGGCAGCAGGACGGTGTAGCCCGCCGCCGCGATCCGGTCCGCCATGGCCTTGAGACCCGGGCGCGGCCCGAAGGCGTCCATGTAGAGCAGCACGACAGACCCTAGGTGCGGGCCGGGGGATTCGGGATGGACCAGGTAGGCGTCGGCGGTTTAGTCCGGGGTGGGGACATCGGCGGACGATCGGTTCACAGCGGTGGCCATGGGTCTCTCACTTCGTGGGAAGAGAGGTGTTCCGGCCGCCCGCCGGATCCTCGGTCTCGACCCTACTCCCGCCGATGATCAGGAAAACGACCCGATGTCCGGGGCCCGGACCGGTCAGATGAGGGAGGCGCGAACGTCGGCGAGCGCCTCGTCCAGCGTGTCCGCGGTGTTCTCGTGCCCGCTGAATCCCTCGTCGTCGCCGGGGTCGACGGTCCAGCCCCAGCCGCTCTCCGGGTGTCCGTCGATCGTCGCCGCGTGCTCCCCCTTGGTGAGGGTGATCGACACGTTGCCCGCCGGGAAGGTGGCCACTTCGGCGTGCGCGCTGTCGCCGAACGCGTGGTGGATGGCGTCGATTGCTTCCTGCTCCGTGGTCATGGCTGCTCCTGGCTGGTCTCGGTCGTGGGGCTGATTCATGGTTACCCGAGTCGATCGGCCGGGCGGCGGCCGACGCGCTGCCCGGCCCGGTTCGGACCGGTTCCACGGACCCCGGCTGTCACCCTTCCGGCGCAATGCGTGAGGGGCATCGCATACCGCCTTCCCTCTACCGCCTGCCCATTTCCCTCGCGGGTGATTCCCGGGGGACGAGCGGTGTCGGAGGGGGTGACGTGGCGTCGACTCACCTCTAACATCCGATGTGTTGACCTGGAGGACGGTCAAATGTGGGCGCAAAGAGCCCGATTGGGGCTTCAGGGTCGGATGTATCCATAGGATCGCTCACGGAGGAGTGTCGGAATGCGCAAGGTGATCGGTGTGTTGCTCGCGTTGCTGCTCGCCGTCGGGGCGGAGGCGACCAGCCCTCCCGCGGCGGTCGCCACCCCGGCGGACCGACCCGACGGACAGACCCCGCGTGGCATACCAGGCGCCATCGATCTCAGCGCCGACAAGGACATCGCGGCCTGGCAGCGGCTCCAGTTCGGAATGTTCATCCACTGGGGTCTCTTCTCCGAGCTGGGCGGCGTCTGGGAGGGCGAGCCGGTCACCTCCGGGTACAGCGAGCAGATCCAGATGTGGGCCGACATCTCCGAGGAGGAGTATCTGGACGTGGCCGCCCGCTTCCGGCCCGACCGCTTCGACCCCGCCGGGATCTGCTCGCTCGCCAAGCAGGCGGGCATGCGCTACGTCGTCATCACCAGCAAGCACCACGACGGCTTCTCCATGTTCGACACCGCCACCACCGACTACGACGTCACCGACGCGACCCCCTACGGCAAGGACCCGCTGAAGGCGCTCGCCGACGAATGCCGGGGCCAGGGGCTGAAGTTCGGCTTCTACTTCTCCCTCGTGGACTGGCATCAGGGCCATGAATTCGACGGCGGCAACAACAATCCGATCCCCGCCTCGATGGAACCCGTGATCAAGGCGCAGATTCGCGAGCTGATGACCAACTACGGCGACATCGCCGAAGTGTGGTTCGACATGTCGTCACCCACCGACGCGCAGAGTGAGGAGTTCGCCGGCATCGTCCGCGAACTCCAGCCGAAAGCCGCGGTCAACAGCCGGGTGTGGAACAACAAGGGCGACTTCCGCACGCTCGGCGACAACGAGATTCCCTCGGTCGCGCTCGACGGCGCCTGGCAGACCCCCGCGTCGATCTACCACGACACCTGGGGCTACCGCAGCTGGCAGGTCCGTGACGACCTGCCGGGCAAGATCCGGGATCTTGTCGTCGGACTCACCGGGGTACGGGCCCGTGGCGGCAACTATCTCCTCAACATCGGCCCGCGCGGCGACGGTTCGGTGGTCGAGTTCGAGGCCGACGTCCTTCGCGGGATGGGCGACTGGCTCGACCGCCACCCCGACGCCGTGCTCGACGCCTCCGCCACCCGGTTCGGTGGCCGGCCGTGGGGCGAGGTGACGGTCAAGGACCGCGACCTGTTCCTGCATGTGACCGACTGGCCGGAGTCGGGCGAGCTGCGCCTGCCGGGCCTGGCCACCTCCGTACGAAAGGTCGGCGAGGACGGCGCGGCCGGGCGGCTCGACTGGCGCTGGGACGGGGACGACCTCGTCGTCACCCTGCCCGAAACGCCACGCGACCCCGTGCTCCCCGTGATCAAGGCCGAACTCGGCGGCGAGCTCCGCGTCATCCCCGAGAACACCGTCTCCCTGGGCAGCGCCGACTCCGGCGGCGACGGAGCCGTGGTCCTCGGTGCCCGGGACTTCGAGGACGGCTACAGCTACGCCGACGAGGGCAGCTACGGCAGCACCCGGCGGACCACCGTGCGCCACACCGGATACGTCACCGCCGACCGCGCCGGCCAGGTGTCGCTGGCGGTACGGGGAGAGGCCCGCCCCGACGCGCTCTACCGCGTCCAGGTCGGTGAGCGGACCCGGCTGGTCAAGGGCGAGGAGCTGACCCGCGAGGCCATCGGCCCCTTCTCCGTACGACCCGGCCAGGTCACCCCCATAACCCTCACCCTCGCGCGGCGCGCACACGCCGGCGAGGACCTCGGGCTGAGCCTCGACGCCGTGCTCGTCGCCCCCACCGGAAGCGTCGTCTCCTGGGCCCAGGCACCGGAGCGGCTCACGGTCGGCACGGTGACCGACGTCCCGGTCCATGTGACGAACCTCGGCCAGGACCCGGCGCGCGGCACCCTCGCGCTGCGGGCGCCCACGGGCTGGACCACCGGCGGGGAGGCGAAGTTCAGCGGCCTGAAACAGGGCCGTACGCACACCGTCACGGCCCCGGTGTCGGTGCCCGCCGACTCCGCGACCGGCCAGGCCAGCCTCGAAACCGTCGTGACGGGCGGCGGACGACGGGTCCTGCAACTCACCGGCGACGTCGATGTCGTCCTGCCCAACGTGGCGCACGGCAGGACGGCGACCCAGTCGAGCACCGCGTGGGACGGGGTCCCGAGCCGCGCGGTCGACGGCGACACGGCAGGGGACTACCTGCGCGACAACACCACCACCCACACGGCGGAGCCGTCCAACCAGGCCTGGTGGCAAGTGGATCTGGAGCGGTCGCACACCATCGACACCGTCGAGATCTGGAACCGGACCGACTGCTGCGCCGAACGCCTCGCCGACTACTGGGTGCTGGTCTCCGACACCCCGTTCACGGCCGACTCGCTGGAGGAGGCGCGCACCGCGCCCGGTGTGACGGCCGTCCATCTGAAGGACCAGGCGCAGCGCCCCACCGCCGTCGAACTCGGCGGGGCGCAGGGCCGTTACGTACGGGTGCAACTGGCGTCCACGACGAATCCGCTGTCCCTGACGGAGGTCGTGGTCCGGGCCCGGTAGGAATCCGGGGGAGGGGTGGCCGGCGCGGCTCAGTACTGCCCGGCCACCCAGTCGTACCAGTCGCGCATGCCCTCCCCGGTGGTCGCCGACACGGCCAGCGACCGCAGAGCGGGGTTGACGGAACGGGCGTACTCCTCGCAGCGGGCGACGTCGAAGTCGACGTACGGCAGGAGGTCGATCTTGTTGATGATCACCAGGTCCGCGGCGGCGAACATATAGGGGTACTTGAGGGGCTTGTCCGTACCCTCGGTCACCGAGATGATCACCACCCTGCTGCGCTCGCCGAGGTCGAAGAGGGCGGGGCAGACCAGATTCCCGACGTTCTCGACCAGGACCAGTGACCCGGACACCGGCGCGAGGGTGGTGAGCGCGTCCCGCATCATCTCCGCGTCCAGGTGGCATCCCGCGCCGGTGTTCACCTGGACGACGGTGCTGCCCGCGCGCTTGATCCGGTCGGCGTCGAGCATCGTCTCCTGGTCGCCCTCGATGACCGCGACCGGGCGCAGCCCGGCGAAGTCCCGGATGGTGCGTTCGAGGAGGGTGGTCTTGCCGGCGCCCGGCGAACTCATCATGTTCACCGCCACGATGCCCTGCCCGGCGAGCCAGGAGCGGTTACGGGCGGCCAGGTCCTCGTTCTTCGCGAGGACCCGCTGTTCGAGGGTGATGGTCTCGCCGCCGCCGGCCGTCCCGCGGATCGCGACCGGGTGAACGTGATCGCCTTCGTGCGGATGTGTGTGGGGTACGGCGATCCGTGTCCCGACGGTCCCGGTGCCCCCTTCGCCGCCGCCCGAGCAACCGCACGTACCGCACATAGGTCAGCCCACTCTCATGGAGACGATCTGGAGTTCCCGCCCCGACGTGATCTCGACATCGGCGCTCCCGCACGGACACAGCAATACAAGATCCGCCAGGACGAAGTCCGCTGAACACGCCCGGCACCGCGCGGTTCCCGGCGGCTGCTCGATTTCGAGGGCCGCGCCTTCCGCGACCGTGCCCGCCGTGGTCAGGTCGAAGCAGAAACGCATCGAGTCGGGCACCACGGCGGTCAGCATTCCCACCCGGACACTGACCGCACGTACCGGTCTTCCCGCCGCGCGCTCACATACCGCGTCGACAATGCTCTGTGTGATCGACAATTCATGCACCGGCTGACGGCCTTCCCGAAGTCACCCAATTGGCTCAGAGATTCCGGGCGCAAGACCAGGGCCGCCCGGACCAAACCCGTGTTGACAGAAGCCTCAGCCGGATCCTAGATGGTAGCAATGTGAGCGACGCCACACCCAT
Source organism: Streptomyces sp. NPDC058665 (assembly GCF_042714995.1). Classification (NCBI taxonomy): domain Bacteria; kingdom Bacillati; phylum Actinomycetota; class Actinomycetes; order Kitasatosporales; family Streptomycetaceae; genus Streptomyces; species Streptomyces sp. NPDC058665. The sequence continues at coordinate 129,483 of NZ_JBHXRX010000007.1, read as the reverse complement.
GGGATTCATGGGTATCGGGTGGGCCAATTCCGGAAGGCAGCGGTGCTATGCCGACAGAAGCGGCGAAAAAGGCCGAGGACACACTGATCCATGTGCTCTGGATCAATGCCGGACTGAGCTGTGACGGGGATTCGGTCGCGCTGACCGCCGCGACCCAGCCCAGCATCGAGGAGATCGCGCTCGGCGCGCTGCCCGGTCTGCCACAGATCGCCGTGCACTGGCCGCTGATTGATTTCGAGTCCGGTCCGAACGGCGGCACCGACGACTTCCTGGAGTGGTTCTTCAAGGCGGACCGCGGCGAACTGGAGCCTTTCGTCCTGGTCGTCGAAGGCTCGATTCCCAACGAGAGGCTGAAGGCCGAGGGTTACTGGTCGGGCTTCGGCAACGACCCCGCGACCGGACAGCCGATGACCACCAGCGAATGGCTCGACCGGCTGGCGCCCAAGGCCACCGCGATCGTCGCGGCCGGCACCTGCGCCACGTACGGCGGCATCCACGCCATGGCGGGCAACCCCACCGGTGCCATGGGAGTCCCCGACTATCTGGGCTGGAAGTGGAAGTCCAAGGCCGGGATCCCCATCGTGTGCGTCCCCGGCTGCCCCATCCAGCCGGACAACCTCTCCGAGACGCTCACCTATCTGCTCTACATGGCCACCGACCAGGCCCCGATGATCCCCCTCGACGACGAACTGCGGCCGACCTGGCTCTTCGGCCAGACCGTGCACGAGGGCTGCGACCGGGCCGGCTACTTCGAGCAGGCCGACTTCGCCACCGAGTACGGCTCGCCCAAATGCATCGTCAAGCTGGGCTGCTGGGGCCCCGCCGTGAAGTGCAATGTGCCCAAGCGCGGCTGGATGAACGGCATCGGCGGCTGCCCCAACGTCGGCGGGATCTGCATCGGCTGCACCATGCCCGGATTCCCCGACAAATTCATGCCGTTCATGGACGAGCCCCCGGGCGGAAGACTCTCCACGAATTCCGTCGGTATGTACGGGGCGACGATGCGGCGCCTGCGTCAGATCACCACCCACACGCTCGACCGCGAACCGAAATGGCGCAGGCGCGGCAAGGAACTCACCACGGGCGCCGCCCGCACCTGGTAACTCACCGCTCGATGAAACCGAAACGGAAAGAAGAGGCGGCCTCATGACGGCGACGAGCCAGGGCACCGACGAACTGGTGGAGATGGCGTGGGATCCCATCACCCGTATCGTCGGGAGTCTGGGTATCTACACGAAGATCGACTTCAAACAGCGGGTCGTCGCCGAGTGCCACAGCACCAGCTCGATCTTCCGCGGCTATTCGGTCTTCATGAAGGGCAAGGACCCGCGCGACGCCCACTTCATCACCAGCCGGATCTGCGGAATCTGCGGTGACAACCACGCCACCTGTTCCTGCTACGCGCAGAACATGGCGTACGGCGTGAAGCCGCCGCATCTGGGTGAGTGGATTGTGAATCTCGGCGAGGCCGCCGAGTACATGTTCGACCACAACATCTTCCAGGAGAATCTGGTCGGGGTCGACTACTGCGAGAAAATGGTCGCCGAGACCAATCCCGGCGTACTCGAACTGGCCAACCGCACCGAATCACCGCACGCCGGTGACCACGGGTACCGGACCATCGGCGACATCATGCGGTCGCTGAACCCCTTCACGGGCGAGTTCTACCGCGAGGCCCTTCAGGTCAGCCGGATGACCCGCGAGATGTTCTGTCTCATGGAGGGCCGCCATGTGCACCCCTCCACGCTCTACCCCGGCGGGGTGGGCACGGTGGCGACCATCCAGCTCATGACGGACTACATCACCAGGCTCCAGCGCTACGTGGAGTTCATGAAGAAGGTCGTGCCCATGCACGACGACCTCTTCGACTTCTTCTACGAGGCGCTGCCCGGCTACGAGCAGGTCGGCAACCGCCGTATCCTGCTGGGCTGCTGGGGCTCCTTCCAGGATCCGGAGCACTGCAACTTCGAGTACAAGGACATGACCGACTGGGGTCGGAAGATGTATGTGACCCCGGGCATCGTCGTGGACGGCAAGCTCGTCACCACCGACCTGGTGAAGATCAACCTCGGCATCCGCATCCTGCTCGGCTCGTCGTACTACAACGACTGGGACGAGCAGGAGATGTTCGTGACCCAGGACCCGCTCGGCAACCCGGTCGACCGCCGCCACCCGTGGAACCAGCACACCAACCCGCAGCCGCAGAAGCGTGATCTGGGCGACAAGTACAGCTGGGTCATGTCGCCGCGCTGGTTCGACGGCAAGGACTACCTCGCGCTCGACACCGGCGGCGGCCCGCTCGCCCGGCTGTGGGTCACCGCGCTAGCCGGTCTCGTCGACATCGGCTACATCCAGGCCACCGGCAGGAGCGTGAAGATCAATCTCCCCAAGACCGCGCTCAAGGGCCCGGTCGAGCTGGAGTGGCACATCCCGCGCTGGAGCAACACCATCGAGCGCAACCGGGCCCGGACCTACTTCCAGGCGTACGCGGCGGCCTGCGCCCTGCACTTCGCCGAGAAGGCGCTCGTGGAGATCCGGGCCGACCGCACCAAGACATGGGAGAAGTTCGAGGTCCCGGAGGAGGGCATCGGCTGCGGTTTCACCGAGGCCGTACGCGGTGTCCTCTCGCACCACATGGTGATCAGGGACGGCAAGATCGCCAACTACCACCCGTACCCGCCGACCCCGTGGAACGCGAGCCCGCGCGACACCTACGGGACGCCGGGGCCCTACGAGGACGCGGTGCAGGGCCAGCCGATCTTCGAGGAGAACGACCGGGAGAACTTCAAGGGCATCGACATCATGCGTACGGTCCGCAGCTTCGACCCCTGTCTGCCCTGCGGGGTGCACATGTATCTCGGTGAGGGCAAGAAGCTCGAACTGCTGCACTCGCCCACGCAGTCCGCGGGCAGTGAGTGACATGGGAGATGTGCCTGAGGTGCCGCGGGGGCACGAGGAACAGCCTCTTGGGTCCGAGGCGTGGCGGGCGACCGGGGAGCGGATCGACACCCTGATCGCCGCGAGCGCGGCCGGCGGCGTCGTGGCGCGCGAGCGCAGCGAGGAACTGGTGCGGCTCGTCACCGACTTCTACGGCGCGGGCCTCGAACGCCTCCTCGAACTCGTCCACGAGCAGGGGCGGCTGGACGACGAGACCCTGGCGGCCATGGCCGCCGACGACCTGGTGGCGAGCGTGCTGCTGGTGCACGGACTGCACCCGTACAGCGTGGCGACGCGGGTCGAGAAGGCGCTGGACAGCGTACGGCCTTATCTCGGTTCGCACGGCGGCGACGTGGAGTTGCTGGGTGTCACGGACGAAGGAGCCGTGAAACTAGGGCTGTTGGGCAGTTGTGACGGCTGCCCGTCCTCCTCGGCCACCCTGGAACTCGCCGTACGGGGCGCGGTCGAGGCGGCGGCACCGGAGATCACCACGATCGAGGTCGAGGGAGCCGAGGGCATCGCCGCCGGGGCCACGGGGCCGCTGGTACCGGTCGACGCCCTCTTCACCCGGCTGCACGACGCGGAACCCGATGCCGATTCCGGCGCCGACGCAGGTCCCGATGCCGATTCGGGCACCGGTGACGCCGGCGCGATCTGGGAACCGGTCCCCTCCCTGCTCGCCCTGGAGTCCGGCGGCGTCGAGCGCTTCACCGCCGGCGGGCTGCCCGTCGTGGCCTGCCGGATCGGCCCCGACCTGTTCGCCTTCCGCGACGGGTGCGCCCGGTGCGAACGCCCGATGGAGGGCGCCACGCTCGCCAGACGGCTCGGCGGCGGCCCGGGTGACGGGGTGCTGCGCTGCTCCGCCTGCCGCGCGCACTACGACGTACGGCGGGCCGGTGCCTGTCTGGACGCGGCGGCCGACGGGGCGCATCTGGACCCGTTGCCGCTGCTGGCGGACGGGGCTTCCGTCTCGGTCGCCGTACCGGCCCCGGCCGTGGTCACGACATGAGCGCACCCCAGGGCCGCGCCGTCTCGCCGGTCGCCGCGCTGCTGCGGGTCAGCCGCAACCGGCCGGGCGCGGCCGCCGGTGAGCGGTGCGAGATGTGCGCCGCGCCCATCGGCGACGAGCACCGGCATGTGGTGAATCTGGAGAGCCGGGGCCTGATGTGCGGCTGCCGGGCCTGCTGTCTCCTCTTCACCGACGAGAGCGCGCGGCTGCGCTATCGCGCGGTCCCCGACCGCTATCTGCGCTTCGACGGGCTCCCGTTGGACGCGCGCACCTGGAACGAACTCCAGATCCCGGTGGGGCTGGCCTTCCTGTTCCGCAACTCCGTGCAGGAACGGACCATCGCGTTCTACCCAGGCCCCGCCGGGGCCACCGAGTCGGAGCTGCCCCTCGACGCGTGGGCGGCCATCGTCGAGGCCAACCCCGAACTGGCCGTGCTGCGGCCGGACGTGGAGGCGCTGCTCGTGCGCCGCAGCGCGGCCGGCGGGGGCCGTGACCCGGTCGCGTCCTGCCATCTGGTGCCGATCGACGCGTGCTACGAACTGGTCGGGCGCCTGCGCACCTTGTGGCGCGGCTTCGACGGCGGCCAGGAGGTACACGCCGCGATGGACGCCTTCTTCGAGCGGGTCGAGAGCCGCAGCCGGGCCGCGGGCCCCGTGCCGGCGGCTGTGAACTCCTCCGCGACGACGGGAAACACCGCCTTGACCGTCGGCGGGTCCTCATGAGCGGCGCCACGGCCGCCGGCCTGGAATTCTCCGTACGGGACATCGTCGCGGAGCCGTACACCGCCACGCCCCAACTCACGGCGCGCCTGCGGATCGAGGACGGCACGGACGAGCGGATCCACGCGATGGTGCTGCGCTGTCTGGTCCGTATCGATCCGCAGCGCCGCCACTACGGACCGGTCGAACAGGACGCCCTGCGCGGCCTGTTCGGGGAGCGCGAGCGCTGGTCCGAGACGCTGCGGCCGTTCCAGTGGATGCAGTGCCACACGACGGTGCAGGGTTTCACCGGCTCGACCGAGGTCGACCTCGCGCTGCCCTGCACCTATGACTTCGACGTCATCGGCTCGCGTTATCTGCACGCGCTCGGGGACGGGACGGTGCCGGTCAGTCTGCTCTTCTCCGGCACCGTCTTCACCAAGGGCGGTGAGGGCGGGGGCGGTTCGGGCTTCGGCGTACGACAGGTGCCCTGGGACTGCGAGGCGCGGTACCAGCTGCCGGTGGCCGTCTGGCGGCAGATGATCGCATTCCACTTCCCCAACTCCGGCTGGATCAGGGTCGATCACGACATCCTCGCCCGCCTCGCGGACTTCCGTGAGCGGCGCGGACTGATCAGCTGGGACGAGACGGTGACCACGTTGCTGGCGGACACGCGGGCGCGCGACGCCGCGGACGAGATCGGCGAGGTGGTCACATGACCTCCCTGACGCCCGAAGCCCCGGCGGGCCTCGACCACGTCCGTACGATCGCCGACGCGGTCCTGTATGAGGGGTACTTGCTCTACCCGTACCGGGCGAGCTCTCACAAGAACCGGTCCCGCTGGCAGTTCGGCGTCCTCGGCCCGCCCCACGCGGCGCCGGGGAGCTTCGCCGAGGACCCGGGCATGGCGACGCAGTGCCTGCTCTCCGTCCCCGACGAGGCGCCGGCCACCGGCGCGGGGGTGAGCGTCCGGCTCAGGTTCCTCCAGCTCCAGGTGCGTGAGGTGCGGCGGCTCGACGAGGACGGCGGGTACACCCCCGTCGCCGGACTCGATGTGGCCGGCGTGTCCGTCCTCAGCTGGGACGAGGCGGTCGAGTGTGAACTCGACCTGGGAACCGTCCCGTTGACCGGCGACGGCGGCTCGACGGACGAGACGTGTACGGTCCCCGGCGGCGAGGAGACCGAGCCGCTGACCGATGAGCGGGGGGTGACCGTCGGCCGTGTCGTACGGCGCCGCGAACCGCTGACCGCCCGTGTCCGCACCCGTACGACCCGGGACGACGGCTTCCTCCGGCTGTCCGTGTCGGTGGCGAACGAGCACGCGGGGACCGCCGCCGACAAGGACGCCGCGATCCGCGTCTCGCTGATCGGCACGCACCTGCTCCTCCAGGCCCACGGCGCGGATTTCGTCTCCCTCCGTGAGCCCCCGGACGAGGCCGCCGCGGCTGCCGCCCGGTGCCAACAGCGCAGGTGCTGGCCGGTGCTGGCCGGAGTGAAGGGCTCCACGGACGTGGTGCTGGCCGCGCCGATCATCCTCTACGACCACCCGGAGATCGCCGAACAGAGCCCCGGCGCCCTCTTCGACTCCACCGAGATCGACGAGATCCTCACCCTGCGCGTGATGACCATGACGGAGGAGGAGAAGGCGGAGGCGCGGGCCACCGACCCCCTGGCCCGCGAGATCATCGAGCGCTGCGACACGATGTCGGCGGCTGACCTCCAGCGACTCCACGGCCTTCTCCGCGACCCCCGCAGCCCGGTGGCGCGAGCCGGCGCCAGCGCCGTGCGTCCCCTCACCGACCTGCGGGACGCCGAGCCCGCCGCCTTCGACACCGGGGGCGAGCCCTGGTGGGACCCGGCGGCCGACGCCGCCGTGTCGCCGGAGTCCGACGTCGTCGTGATCGAGGGGGTCCCGGTCACCAAGGGCAGCCTCGTCCGCGTACATCCCTCCCGCCGCGCCGACGCGCAGGACCTCTTCTTCGCCGGGCAGGTGGCCCGGGTGACCGCCGTGCTCTCGGATGTCGACGGTGGTGTGCACATCGCCCTCGTCCTGGTCGACGACCCGGCGGCCGACATGCACGACTGGTACGGCCGCTACTTCTACTTCGCCCCCGACGAACTGGAACCGCTGCCCGCCGGCGACCCCCGCCCGGACAACGGCGTCTCCGGCACCACCGACAGGCCCCGTTCACCGGAACACCGGAAGGAGAACCCCTCGTGAGAACCCTCGGAATGATCACCACGGGTGTGGCCGCGGCCGTGGCGGTGGTCGCCGTCGCCGCCGGCGTGCGATCACTTCCCGACCTCCGCAGATACGTCCGCATGCGCTCGATGTGAGCGCCGGCGCGAGTGAGAAGGGCATCCGATGACTGACGCAGCACGTGGCCGCCACGACGAGGAACCACAGGAGGAGCGGGGCCCGAAGGGCTCGCGCGACACCGGCTCGGACCAGCCGTCCGCCGGTCCCTCCGACCGCCCGTCCGGCCGCTCCGACAAGAAGTCGGACACCTCCGTGAAACCCGGCGGGCCCATCGACCCGGACTCGCCGAACCTCCAGTCCGGCGGGAACTGACCTGAGATGAGCGGCGGCTTGCTCGTTGCCGGTGTCGGCAATCTCTTTCTCGGTGACGACGGTTTCGGGCCGGAGGTCGTACGCCGGCTCACCGGACCCGGGGAGCCGCCGCTCCCCGACGGCGTCCGCGTCGTCGACTACGGCATCCGGGGCATGCACCTCGCGTACGACCTGCTCGACGGGTACGACGCCCTCGTGCTGGTCGACGCCTGCCCCGGGCGCGGCGCGCCCGGCGAGCTGACCGTTCTGGAGGTCGGCCCGGACGACCTAGGGACGGGTGAATTCGACGCACACGGCATGAATCCGGTATCTGTCCTGGCAAATCTGGGCCAACTGGGCGGTACGCTTCCGCACACCCACGTTGTGGGATGCACCCCCGCCGACGTCGAGGAGGGCATCGGCCTCAGTGAGGCCGTCGCCGCCGCCGTACCCGAAGCGGCGGCGGAGGTGCGTGCGCTGGTCCGGCGGCTGCTCGCCGCCGCGCCCGCCCCAGAACCCGCCCGGACCCGGAGGTCCTGATCATGTGTCTCGGCATCCCCGGGCGAGTCGTGGAGATCGTCGAGGGGTACGCGGACCAGCTCGCCCTCGTCGATGTGGAGGGCGCCCGGCGCCGTATCAACGTCGGCATGCTCGACTCGCCCCCGGCCGCCGGTGACTGGGTCCTGCTGCACATGGGCTTCGCGATGGAGATCATCGACGAGGCGAAGGCGGCCGAAGCGCTGTCCGGACTCCAGCTGATGGGCAGCGGCGCCGGGGAGCCGGCGGCAGTCGAAGCCCAACAGCCTTTTGTCCGGCGCCGGTTCGAGGTGCGGGGTGTCGTCCAGGGCGTGGGCTTCCGCCCGTTCGTCTACGTCACCGCCTCCGAACTCGCGCTCACCGGGTCCGTGGCCAACACCGGCTCCGGCGTTGTCGCCGAGGTGGAGGGCGACGCCACATCCGTCGCCGAGTTCGGCCGCCGGCTGCGGGCCGGCCCGCCCCCGCCGGCCGCTGTGGAGTCCGTGACCGAGACGGACCAGCCGCCCACCGGGGGAGCGGAGTTCGTCATCGCCGACTCCCGCGCCGCCGGCCGTGTCCGCACCCTGGTCTCGCCCGACACCGCGGTCTGCCGGGACTGTCTGGCCGAACTGCGCGACCCGGCCGACCGGCGCTACCGCCACCCCTTCATCACCTGCACCCACTGCGGCCCGCGCTTCACCATCGTCACCGGGGTGCCATACGACCGCGCGGCGACGACCATGGCGGCGTTCGAGATGTGCGACAACTGCCGGGCGGAGTACGGCGATCCGCGAGACCGCCGCTTCCACGCCCAGCCGATCTCCTGTCATGCCTGCGGTCCGCGCCTCGAACTCGTGGGCGCGAACGGCAAGGTGGTCCGGGAGGGGGAGCAGGCGCTGCGCGTGGCACGGCGGTTGCTCGCCGAGGGAAAGATTGTCGCGATCAAGGGTCTCGGCGGCTACCACCTCGCCTGCGACGCCCGCGACGAGGCGGCCGTCTCCGAACTGCGGAGCCGTAAGCACCGCGGCGGCAAGCCCTTCGCCGTCATGGTCGCGAACCTCGGCGCCGCCGAAGAGCTGGTGACGGTGACGGACGACGAACGGGCGCTCCTCACCGGCCCCCGGGCGCCGATCGTGCTGCTGCCGCGCCGTGCGCCGGCCGCCGGCGCCGGTCTCGCGGATGCCGTGGCCCCCGGCAATCCGGACCTCGGCGTGCTCCTCCCGTACACCCCGCTGCACGTCCTCCTCTTCGGCATCGGCGACGACGCCCCCGGCCCCGACGCGCTGGTGATGACCTCCGGCAACCGCTCAGGCGAGCCCATCGTCACCGACGACACGAAGGCGCTGACCGAACTCGCGCCGCTGGTGGACGCCTGGCTGCGGCACGACCGCCCCATCCGGGTGCCGTGCGACGACTCCGTCAGCCGGTTCGTCGCGGGCGCCGAGCTGCCCGTGCGCAGATCGCGCGGGTACGCCCCGCTGCCTCTGGCTCTGCCCTTCGACATCCCGCCGCTGCTCGCCACCGGCGCCGACCTGAAGAACACCTGCGCGCTCGGCGAGGGCGGCTACGCCTGGGTCAGCCAGCACATCGGCGACCTGGACGACCTCTCCACGGTCGACGCGCTGACCGGCACCGCGGCCCATCTCGGCCTGCTGACCGGGGTCGAGCCCGGACAGCTCGTGGCCGACGCCCACCCCGGCTACCGCTCGGGCGCCTGGGCCCGCACGCATGCCAGGGGCCGGGCCGTACGCACCGTGCAGCACCACCACGCGCACATCGCGTCCGTGCTCGGCGAGCACGGAATCGGACCCGGCGAGAGCGTCATCGGCTTCGCCTACGACGGCACCGGCCACGGCCCCGACGGGGCGGTGTGGGGCGGCGAGACGCTGATCGCCGACTACAAGTCGTACCGCAGGGCGGCGCACCTGGCGTACGTACCGCTCGCGGGCGGCGATGCCAGCGTGCGGCGGCCCTACCGGATGGCCCTCGCGCATCTGCACGCCGCCGGGATCGCCTGGGACGAGAGGCTGCCCGCCGTCGCCGCGTGCCCGGCCAAGGAACGCGACGTGCTGGCCCATCAGTTCGCGACGGACTTCGGCTGTGTGCCGACATCGAGCATGGGCCGGCTCTTCGACGCGGTGGCCTCACTGACGGGCGTACGGCACGAGGCGGCGTACGAGGCGGAGGCGGCGATCGCGCTGGAGGGCCTGGCCAGATCGGCGCCGGACGACGCCACGGGCGGCGGCTACGTCTTCGCGCTCGATGTGCCGGCCGAGCCGGGTGCCGATGAGCCCGTCGTCGCCGACTCCGCTCCGGTGATCCGCGCGGTGGTCAGCGACGTACGCGCGGGCCTTCCGCCGGGGCTGATCGCCACCCGCTTCCACGCCGCTGTCGCCGCCCTCACCGTCGAGCTGGCACAGCTGTGCCGGGAGCGTACCGGGCTCGGCGTGGTGGCTCTCGGCGGCGGGGTCTTCCAGAACGCCCTCCTGCTCGAATCGACTCAACAGGCGCTGAGGGCAGAGGACTTCACCGTCCTCCGTCCCCGTCTGCTGCCGCCCAACGACGGCGGAATCGCCTTCGGCCAGCTGCTGATCGCGGCGTCCGGCTGACCTCACGTCGGATCACCCCATCCAGAGAGAAGGAAGAGACTCCATGTGTCTGGCAGTCCCCGGGCGGGTGCTCAGCACGGCCGAGGTCGACGGCGCCCTGATGGCCCAGGTCGACTTCGGCGGCGTACGCAAGGAGGTCTGCCTCCAGTACATCCCCGACGCGGAGATCGGCGAGTACGTCGTCGTCCACGTCGGATTCGCCATCCAGCGGCTCGACGAGGAGTCGGCCTTGCGGACACTCGCGAACTTCGAACGACTCGGGCTCCTGGAGGAGGAGTTCGGCGACGGCTTCGAACTCGCGGCCGGACAGCGGGAATCAGCGGAAGGCACGGTCAAGTGAAGTATCTCGACGAGTTCAGCGACCCGGATCTCGCCAAGCGGCTGGTCGACCGGATCCACGCGGCCACCACCCGCCCCTGGGCCATGATGGAGGTCTGCGGCGGCCAGACACACTCGATCATCCGGCACGGCATCGACCAACTCCTGCCCGACGGGGTCGAGATGATCCACGGGCCGGGCTGCCCGGTCTGCGTGACCCCCTTGGAGATCATCGACCGGGCGCTGGCGATCGCCGCCCGCCCCGGAGTCATCTTCTGCTCCTTCGGCGACATGCTGCGGGTGCCGGGCAGCGACCGGGACCTGTTCTCGGTGAAGAGCGCGGGCGGCGACGTGCGCGTCGTGTACTCCCCGCTCGACGCGCTGAAACTGGCCCGTGAGAACCCCGGCAAGGAAGTCGTCTTCTTCGGCATCGGCTTCGAGACGACCGCCCCCGCCAACGCCATGACGGTCCATCAGGCCCGGCGGCTCGGCGTACGGAACTTCTCGCTGCTCGTCTCGCACGTGCTCGTACCGCCCGCCATCGCCGCCATCATGGAGTCACCCACCTGCCGGGTGCAGGCGTTCCTCGCCGCCGGGCACGTGTGCAGCGTGATGGGGACCTCCGAGTACCCGCCGCTGGCGAAGAAGTACCAAGTCCCCATCGTGGTCACGGGATTCGAACCGCTCGACATCCTCGAAGGCGTCCGCCGCACGATTCTCCAGCTCGAACAGGGCCGCCACGAGGTGGAGAACGCCTACCCCCGCGCCGTACGTGACGAGGGCAACCTCCCCGCCATGGAGATGCTGCGGGACGTCTTCGAGATCACCGACCGGACATGGCGCGGTATCGGAATGATCCCGGGCAGCGGATGGCGACTGTCCGAGAAGTACGCGGAGTTCGACGCCGAGCGCCGGTTCGACGTGACCGGCATCCGTACCGCCGAGTCGTCGCTGTGCCGGTCGGGCGATGTGCTCCAGGGGCTGATCAAGCCCCACGAGTGCGGGGCCTTCGGCAAGGAGTGCACCCCCAGGAACCCGCTCGGCGCCACGATGGTGTCCTCCGAAGGCGCGTGCGCCGCGTACTTCACCTACCGCCGGCTCGAACTGGTCGATGCGAAGTGACCGAGACGACGAACCACGTCCCCGCGCCGGCGACCGCACCCGGGACCGCCCCGGCGACCGCCTCCGCCGGCAACGACCTCGACTTCGAGAGCTGGACCTGCCCCGTTCCCCTGCGCGCGACCCCGGCGGTCGTCATGGGCCACGGCGGCGGCGGTGCGATGTCCGCCGAACTGGTCGAGCACCTGTTCCTCCCCGCGTACGGCTCCGCCGCCGCGCCCGAACTGGGCGACTCGGCCGTGCTCACCGTCGGTGGCGGCACCCGGCTCGCCTTCTCCACCGACTCGTTCGTGGTCAGACCGATGTTCTTCCCCGGCGGCTCCATCGGGGACCTCGCCATCAACGGCACCGTCAACGACCTGGCGATGTCGGGCGCCACACCGCTCTTCATGTCGTCCGCGTTCATCCTTCAGGAAGGCACCGCGCTCACCGAACTCGGCCGGATCGCCCAGGACATGGGCGCGGCGGCGCGAGCCGCCGGGGTCAGGCTGGTCACCGGCGACACCAAGGTCGTCGACAGCGGCAGCGGGGACGGCGTCTACATCAACACCTCCGGGATCGGGGTGATCCCCGAGGGTGTCGACATCGGCCCGCGCCGGGCCGAGCCCGGGGACGCCGTACTGATCAGCGGCGACATCGGTGTCCACGGCGTGGCGGTCATGAGCTGCCGGGACGGCCTGGACTTCGGTACGACGGTCGAGAGCGACACCGCGCCCCTGCACGGTCTCGTCGCCGCGATCCTCGCCACCGGCACCGACGTACACGTCCTGCGCGACCCCACACGCGGCGGCGTCGCCGCCTCGCTGAACGAGATCGCCACCGCGTCGGGCGTCGGCGTCGAACTCGTCGAGCGGGACCTGCCCGTGCCCGGCACCGTGCGCGACGCGTGCAGCCTGCTCGGGCTCGACCCGCTCCAGGTCGCGAACGAGGGCAAGTTGATCGCCGTCGTGCCGGGCGACCGGTCCGACGAAGTCCTCGCGGCGCTCCAGGCGCACCCTCTGGGCGGCGATGCCCGCCGGATCGGCACCTGCGTGCCCGAACACCCCGGCATGGTGGTGGCCAGAACCGGGCTCGGAGGCTCGCGGGTCGTCCCCCTCCCCGTCGGCGAACAGCTCCCGAGGATCTGCTGAATGAGCGAGGAACGAACGACCGATGAGTGAGCGATGAGCGAGCGCGGCGCGATCCTCTTCGCGCGGTACGCCTACCCGCCCAACGAACTTGGCTACTGCGGCCCGGCGGACTCGTCGGCGCTGTTGCGCCCCGCCGACTCCGATGGCATCGAGCGCGGCGCCCGCCAGTTCGACGGGGCCTGGTGCTATCTAGAATTCCTCGCCGAGACGGCAGGCATCGACGACCCGCTCGACGAGCGCGTGGTCGAGGCGTACTGGATCGGCAACGACCTCCTGGACCTGACCGACCCGGTGGCCCTGCTGGCCCGGATGCGCGACCGCTTCCGCGGCCAGCAGGGCGGCACCTGGCGCGCCGCCGCCGACCGCGCGGTCGCCCATCACAGCTTCCAGGTCTTCGACGTCTACCCCTGGGCGGAGTTGCTGCGCGCATCCGGCAATCCGACGGCGCTGTCGGTCCTCGACCGGTGCCGTATCAGGACGGGTGTGGTCCGCTCGGTCTCCGGCGAAACGGCCAGGGTCGAGTGCCGCCCCCTGACTTGGACGGGTACGGCCCTGACACCGGGCCCGCCCCGCGAGGAGTCCGTGCGCTGGTCGACGGGGGGCCGCTCGCTGATCGCCGGGCCGGCTCCGGGCGACCTCGTGGCGCTGCACTGGGACTGGGTGTGCGACGTGCTGACGACAACCCAGGCGGCACGCGTCGAGTCGATCGAGGCGGGCCGGCTCGCGGCGCCGGAGTCTGTACCCGCGACGGGCTGAGTCGCTCTAGGCGAAGACGCCGAGGGCCACTTCGGCGGCCTCGGCGATGAGCGCGTCGTCGGGCTCGGCGTCCTTGACATCGCGGCGGGACAGGACGGCGATGGCGATCGGATCGGCCTTGGGCGGCCAGACGATGGCGATGTCGTTACGGGTGCCGTAGCCGCCGGTGCCGGTCTTGTCACCGACCTGCCAGCCCTTGGGGGTGCCCGCGCGGATGACCGTGTCGCCGGTGGTGTTGCGCTTGAGCCAGTCCGTCAGCACGGCCCGTTTGCCGGCGGGGAGGGTGTCGCCGAGTACGTACGTACGCAGGTCGGTGGCCAGCGCGCGGGCGGTGCTGGTGTCGCGGAGATCGCCGGGGACGGCGTCGCTGAGCTCGACCTCGTAACGGTCGCACCGGGTGACGCGGTCGCCGATACCGACCAGGGCCTTTTCGAGCCCCTTGGGGCCGCCGATCTCGTCGAAGAGGAGGTTGGCCGCACCGTTGTCGCTGTAGCGGACCGCCGCGTCGCAGAGCTCGCGCAGGGTCATACCCGTGGCGAGATGCCGCTCGGTGATCGGCGAATGACCTTCGAGAGCGTCGCGGTCGTACCGGACCAGGCGGTCGAGTTGTCTGAGGGAGTTCCTGTCCAGCATCACCGCGGCGAGCAGCGCCTTGCAGGTGGAGGCGTACGCGAAGCGTTCGTCGGGCCGATGGGTGAGGGACCGGCCGCTGCCCGTGTCGATCGCGTAGACACCGAGCCGCGCGTCGAACTTCCGCTCAAGCCCGGCGAACGCGCGCGCCGTCCTCGGGTCGGTCGTGGAGGTGCTTCCGGACGGGGCCGGGCCCGACTTCGAGGGTGTGGAGCCCGAACGGGACGGAGACCCGTCGTCGGAGGAGGCGTTGCCGCACCCGACGAGGGGGATCGCGGCGAGGCCGGTGAGGGCGGCGAGTGCCGCACGGCGGGGGACCTGGATACGCGTACGGGCGGGGCTGGACATACGGTGGCGGCTTCCCTTCGGGGCGGGGCTGTGACCGGGCGCTTCACACGGAGGCGGGAGCCAGGTGGTCCGTACCTCCTACGCTCCGAGGAGATCAACGGCCGTCCGTTCACGTCCAAGACCGATATCGCTCATGGATCGATCAACCATCGATATGATCGCTGGTCGTGGACCTGATACGGCACCTCCAGTGCTTTGTGGCTGTTGCGGAAGAGTTACATTTCGGCCGCGCCGCCCAGCGACTCGGTGTCGCCCAGCCACCCCTGTCACAGCGCATCCAGCGGCTGGAGCGAGAACTCGGCGTACGTCTCTTCGAGCGCTCCAGCAGACAGGTCACGATCACCAAGTCGGGCGCGCTCCTTCTGGACGAGGCACGCCAGTTGCTGGCCCACTCCGAGGCGCTGATGGCCACGGCCCGCCGTATCCAGGACGGCCACAGCGGGCTGCTGCGCGCCGCGCTGCCGCCCGACATCACGGGGGAGACCGTGGCGGCGATCCTGGCCGGATTCCAGGAGCGCGCACAGGGGGTGGAGCTGGAACTGCACGAGTCGCAGACGTCCGAGCAGCTCACCCGGCTCGCCTCGCACGAACTCGACGTCGGGCTCATCCACCACCCATGCGACGTGTCCGGGCTGGAGCTGGGCCCCGTCCTGCGCCACGAACTCGGCGTCCTGCTGCCGCACGACGCCCCTGAGGCACGCCTCGAAACCGTCCCGCTCGCCGCACTCACCGGATACGACCTGATCCTCTTCCCGCGCGCCCACGCACCGGCCGTCCACGACGACCTCCTGACCACGTGCGCGCGGCACGGCTACACCCCCGCGGCCGTCCGGCACGGCCAAGGGCCGAGCTTCATACGCGGGCTGCTTCTGTCCAGCCGCGCCGTCGCCTTCGGCCCACGCGACGCCCACCACGCCGGGGACGCGGACCTCAGCTGGCGCCCGCTGACCGGCGCCCCGCTGGCCCGGCGCCACTCGGCCGCCTGGCCCAAGGGGCGGGGCGACGCCGCCGTACGGGCCTTCGCCGACACCGTCACCGACGCCCTGGGCCGTACCGCCGCCGGCCCCGACCTGTCCACCGGTCCGCTGCATCTGCGCCCGGCGGCGGAGTACTGGATATGACCGAGCCCCCCGCCCGCACCTACGCAGGTGACCGCATTCGCGCCGCCTTCGCCGAAGCCGGTGTCACCGGCTGGCTGCACGCCGTGGACATCGACTCCGGCGCCCAGATCGGTGTGGGCGCAGACCAGCCCGTGGTGACCGCGAGCGTCCACAAGCTTCCGCTGCTCGTCACGCTCCATCAGCACGCGGAGGCAGGGCACTTGGCCCTCACTGAGCAGGCCGAGTCACCCGCCGGCGACCGCACGGCGGGACCCACCGGACTCTCCGCGATGCTCGATCCGGCACGGCTCTCCCTGCGCGACGCGGCCTATCTGATGATGGCCGTCAGCGACAACACCGCGGCCGAACTCCTCCTGGCGCGCGTCGGCCTCGACGCGGTCAACGCCACCACCGAGCGCCTGGGGCTCACCCGTACCCACGCCGTCCAGAGCTTCCGCGAGTTCCTCACCACCATCAGGGAGGACGCCGGCCACGGCGGCTCGCAGGCCCTGGCCGACCCCCAGGTCCTGGCCCGCCTGCGCGCGCTCGACCCGGCCCGTACGAACCGGAGCACCGCGCGCGACATGACCCGCCTGCTCGGCGCGATCTGGCGCGACGAGGCGTGCGGCCCCGAACACGGCGCTGCCGTACGCCGGTTGCTCGGCCTCCAGGTGTGGCCTCACCGGCTGGCGTCCGGCTTCCCTTTCGACGAGGTCCACGTCGCGGGCAAGACGGGCAGCGCGCCGACCCTCCGCAACGAGGTGGGTGTCATCGAGTACCCCGACCAAGGCCGCTACGCCGTCGCGGTGTTCACTCGCGCGGCCAGCCCGGCCGCGGCGCTGCCCGCGGCGGACGCGGTCATCGGAACGACGGCGCGCATCGCGATCGACGCGCTGCGCAGGGGGCGGTCGAGTACGTAGCGCCGGGCCTGGTTTCTGTCATCCACTCGGGGAGGTGGCCGTTGATGCGGTAGTACTAGTCTCATCGGCGATGCTGGATGTCCGTCGTACGACTGGGAAGCACTGAGCGGGGCGGTTGTGGAAGAGCACCGAGCAGACGGCGATACCGAGCGGGAGGAGTCGGACCTGAGCGACCGACTCGGCCGGCTGGAACGGGTGGTCGCCGGGATGGCTGCGGAGGCGACTCAGCACCACGAGGATCCGGGGACACCGACCGAACCGGTGCCGGCCGCTGAGGCGGAAGGCGATGAACGGGCGCGGGGCGATGGCGAGTTGCGGAGCGGGGCGGAGTCCGGTCCTTCGGTCGCGACCGGGAGCGAGTCGGGCGGTACGGGTGGGCCGGGCCCCGTCGAGCCGGCGTCGGCGGGTGCGTCTGTCGGGGCGGCGGCGCGGGGTTCGTCCGTGGCGGAAGCGACCGGGGCTGAGGCCGCTGCCGTGGGTTCGGCGGAGTCCGGTTCGTCTGTCGCGGCAGTGACCGGAAGCGAGCCGGGCGGCTTGGGCGTGCTCGCGCCCTCTGCGAGTGCGGCGGTTGAGATTGAGGCTGTGTCTGTCGGGGCGGTGGCGCCGGGTGCGTCCCTGGTGGAAGCGACCGGGGCTGAGGCCGCTCCTGCGGGTTCGGGGGAGTCCGGGCCTTCGCTCGCGGCAGCGACCGGGAGTAAGCCAGGTGGCGCGAGCGGGCCCGCCCCGGCTGCGGCCACGGCCGAGGTCGCTGCCCCCGTGACCGCCGTCGGCGAGATCGAGGCCGTGGCCGCGCCGCCCACGGAGCCCGTGGCGTCGTCCCCCGCGTACGACGACACGCCCCACCCTCCCCGGAAGCGCGTACGGCGGGTCGGGTGGGTTTTGGGTGGTGTCGGTGTCTGTTGTGCCGTTGTCCTCGGGGCTGCCGTGATCGGTGGAGGTTCGGCGCCGCCCTGGTTGTCCATACCCGGGGTCGCCGAGAGCGACGGTCGGGATCCGGCCAACACCACGCCCGCTCCCGTGGATTCGGTCTCGGGTGCGCCGGAGGGCGGGCCGGGGCGGGGCGGTGAACCGGGGCCGGGTGAGACCAGGCGGAGCGTGGAAGCCGTGGAGTCCACGGCCGGTGCGCGGTCCGGTGGCAGCGGTTCGGCCGAGCCGCTCCCGTCGGAGACCGGCGCCGTATCGCCTTCCGCGACGTCGGGGAGCCCGAGCGCCCCCGGGACCACGACTCCGCCGTCACCGAGCGCCGACACCGGCACACCGACACCGTCCGGCGAGTCGAGTGAACCACCGTCGGAGGACCCCGACCCGCTCGGCGGACTTCTCGGCGGCCTCTTCGGCGACTGACGGCGACTGACCGTGAATCAGGGGCGGTACACCAGGAGTTCGGCCACCTCGTACGACATCTCCTTCGTGGCCGGATCCGGGCCTGGATGGTAACGGCCCGCGCAGACCGAGAGGTTCACGATCAGATGGGCCCGCCAGTCCCGGCCCACACCCCTGCGGTCGGCGAACGCGCGCGTGCCGTTGATGTGCCAGTCGACCGAGCGGGCCCCGAGGTGGACCTCGAAGTCCACCCAGGCGCCGGGGCGGATCGCCCGGTCGCGGTAGTAGCGTTGGCCGCCGTTCACGTGGTTCGAAAGCTCCAGCAGATCCGGGTTGTCCGGGTGGTACTCGAACACGTCGATCTCGTTCCCGCCGTCCAGCCAGGTCCAGATCGCCGGCCAGGCTCCCTGCTCGTGGGGGAGACGGACCCGGGCTTCCAGGACGTCTCCCGTACGGAGCAGGAAGCCGTCCGGGCTGCCCTCGGTGGTCAACAGCCCGGTGTACCAGGTGCCTTGGGGCCTCCGCGTCGCGCGGAAGACACCGCTTCTGCTGTACGCGGGGTCCGGGGTGAGGTAATCCAGTTTGTTGTCACCCGGGTTGGTCGGGCCGCCGCCGGGATAGGCCCACGAGTGGCCGGCCACCCACTGGTCCTCCGACGAGAAGTCCGCCGTGAACACCGGTCGGCCGTCGTCGGCCGTATCTGAGGATCCGCACATGACGTCGACCGCCTCGATCTCGCACCGCACCGTCCCGCACCCCGCATACGTACCTACGGCGACTGCCGACGAATCGCCATAAAAGACCGTACAGTTGGTCGATCGCGTCCTACCGGTCCAGCAGGCGGAAGCCCTGCTCCTCCGTCTGGAACAGGGAGTACACGGGCACCTCCGGCACCAGGGCGTTGGTGCCGTCCGTGGTGAAGCGGAGGGTTTTCGCGATTCCCTGGTACGCGCCGTACTCGGCGTCGAACAGGCGCTGGGCCACCCCACCCGGTTCGATGTCGGCCGTCCCGCCCAGATTCTTGAGAGTACGGGCGACCAGTCCCACGGCGTCGTACGCCTCCGGGGACCAACGCCCGGGTCCCGTACCGTACTTCTTCCGGTACGCGGTCCTGAAGGTGCCGGACACGCGGTCGGGGTCGGTGAAGGGGGCGGCGAACACCCAGCCCCTGCCCGCGGTTCCGGCCTGCTGGAGGAAGACCGGGCCCATGCTGCGCCAGATGCCCACCCGGGGCCCGGTGAAGCCCGCCTCGGCGAGCGCGCGGGCGCAGCGTGCGGCGCGCTCCGGCGATGTGCCGCTGAAGACGACGGCCTGCGCCTTCGCCGCGAGGGCGGCGCGCACGGCGGTAGCGAAGTCGTCGCTGTCGGCCTCGACGGAATGGACGCTTGTCCCGCCCCCGCCGGGCGGCGACCGCCTGACCAAGGTGGTGAGGTCCGAGCCTGTTCGGCCCGCTTCCAGGTCGTCGATGACAGCGGTGCGGTCGACCTCCGGCAATGACGACAGATAGGACACCAGTGGGACGGCCAGGGTCGATTCGGGACCCCGGGTGACGCGCAGCGTGGTCAAGTTCGGTTCGGAGCGGGTGAGTTCGGCGCCGTCCGTGGAGATCAGCACCATCGCCGTGCGGGCCTCCTCATAGACCGGCGCGGCGGCGGTCGCCGCGGTCACCTTGCCGAGGCCGAGCACCGCGCTCACCCCGGCCTCGGTGAGACGCCGGGCCGCCTCCCGGGCATGAGCCGCATCGCCCCGGTCGTCAACGGTGTTGAGGGTGAGCCGGAAAGTGATCCCCGCACGCTTGTTGTGCTGTTCCACGGCGAGCCGCGCCCCGCGCTCCTGCGCCACGCCGTCCGCCTTGTCCGAGCCGCTCAAGTCCGCCTGGAAACCGAGCGTGTGCACGGGAAGGTCACCGCCGGAGCCCCCCGAGCCGCCGTCGCTCCCTCGCCCCGCCGTCAGATACGCGGTGACTCCGCCGCCGACGGCGACCACGGACGCCGCCGCGCCCCCCATCAGCAGGACCCGCCGCCGGGTCGGCGGGCGGGCGTCCCGTGGACCGGAGGACGTCGAATCCCCTTCGCCAGGCGCGTCGTCGCCCGTCTCCGGCCTTGCGGCTCGCCGGGGCGTGGGCACGTCCAGCGCCCGCGCGGAGCGTTCGGCGACCACGCGCAGGAGCGCGGTCGGCAGCCAGCCCTCGTCCCGGCCCCCGGAGATGTTCCGGGCGAGCGAGACGCGCGGGTCGTCGAGCGTGGCCGCGACCTCCCTGACCGTCGGCCGTTCGGCCGGGTCCTTGGCCAGGCACGCCAGGATCAGTGTCTCCAGTTCGCCGGGCACCTGCGCCAGGTCCGGCTCCTCGTGCACCGTGCGGAAGAGGACACCTGCCGCGTTCCCGCCGCCGAACGGGCGCCGGCCGGAGGCCGCGTACGCCAGCACGCAGCCCAGCGAGAAGACGTCGCTCGCCGGTCCGACCTCTCCCGCGCGGGCCCGCGCCTGCTCCGGCGCGAGGAAACCGGGCGTCCCGACGACGGCGTCGGGCGCGGTGAGCACGGTGGCGCCCCCGGCGTAGGCGATGCCGAAGTCGATGAGGCGGGGGCCGTCGAGAGCGAGGAGCACGTTGCCGGGTTTCACGTCGCGGTGCACGAGTCCCGCGTCGTGTACGGCGGTCAGCGCCTCGGCCAGCCGGGATCCCAGGGTCCGTACGGCGGCGACGGGCAGTACACCGAAGCCGTCGACGGCCTCGACCAGCGAGGGACCCGGCACGAACTCCGTGGCCAGCCAGGGCTCCCGGGCCTCCGCGTCGGCGGCCACGACCGGCACCAGCCAGCGCCCGGTCAGACCCCGCACCGCCGTCACCTCGCGCCGGAACCGGGTGCGGAAGGCGGGGTCCGCCGCGTGCTGCGCGTGGATCGTCTTGAGCGCGACGAGCGCACCGCCCCCCGTACGGGCGAGGTAGACGACGCCCATACCGCCCGCGCCGAGCCGGGCGAGCAGCCGGTGTCCGCCGATGTCCTCGGGGTCGTCGGCCGCCAGGGGGCGCATCAGAGGCCGACCTTGCCCGCGTAGGAGTACCGGCCGCCCTTCACCTCGTACCGGAAGATCTCGTAACTCTCCAGCCAGCGGTACTCCTTGTCGAAGGTGTACGACCGGACGACGCCCTTGTACTCGTCCTTCAGCAGCAGGTCGAACAGCTCCTGCTGCGAGGGCCGGCCGCCGGCCTCGGTGAGGCGGGTGATGACCATGCGGGCGACGTCGTACGCCTCGGCCGCCCAGTACGGAGGCGCGGAGCCGTACCGCTTCCGGTAGGCCCTGGCGAAGGCGCGGACAGGGGCGGCCGACGGGTCGATGTACGGCGCGAAGATCTGCCAGCCGTCGGCGGCGGCGCCCGCGGCCGTCAGGAACTCCTTGTCCGCCGCCGGATAGCCGAGCACGCGCGGGCCGTCGAAGTCCGTCGCCGCGAGCGCGCGTGCGACGGCGGCGGCCCGCGCGGGGGTGCCCGTGAAGACGAAGGCGTCCGGCTTGTTCGCGACCATCTCGGCGATCACCGGCTTGAGGTCCTCGGCCAGCCGTGGCGCGACGCGCGGCTCGCCGGCGATCTTGAGGACGCCGAGGTTCTGGAACATCGTGTTGCCGAGCTGCCAGGCGGGCATGCCGCCGCCGCGGTCGATCAGTACGCCCACCCGCCGGGCGCCCTGGGTCCGGAGCGAGAAGGCGGCCGTCGCGGGCAGATGGGTGTAGGAGGGGACGGCCTGGAGGAAGTGACGGGGGTCCGACGTGCCGTACGGGCTCTGCGCGGATGAGGCCGTGAGCTGGGGGACCCGCCGTTCGTCGTAGCCGCCGAGGCTCGCCCCGGTGGTCTCGTCCCCGGTCGAGCCGATGACGGCGAGCAGATCGCGGTCGGCGGCGAGAGTACGGGCCACCTTGGCCGCGCGGGTCGCGTCGCCCCGGTCGTCGACCGACTTGAGAGTGAGCGTGAAGGGCTTGTCCGCACGGGAGTTGAACTGCTCCACGGCCAGCCGCACCCCGCGCTCCTGGCCCTGCCCGACAGCTTTCTGAGGGCCTGTCAGGTCGGCCTGGACGCCGAGGATCCAGCGGCGGACAGGGGGTGCGGCGGCCGGCGGCGTACCGTCGTCGCGCTGGGCGGCCCAGAGGGCGCCACCGCCACCGGCGGCCAGCAGGGCCGCGCCGCCGAGCAGCAGGAAACGGCGGCGGCCGTCGGCACGTGGCGTCGGCGCCGCGTCCTCGGGCTCTCCCTCAGCCCTCGCGGCTCCCTCAGCCCGGTCCGCCCCCTCCGCCTTCGCGTCGACGGCCGTCGCCTCGATGTCCGGGAGGGCGAGCATCGCGGCTGAACGCTCCGCGATGAGCCGTACCACCGCGTCGGGCAGCCAGTCGACCGAGTCCTGGGGTGTCTCCTCGACCAGCGCCTCGTCCACCTCGCGGGCGGTGGGCCGCTCGTCCGGGTCCTTGGCGAGGCAGCGTTCCAGGAGACCACGCGTGTCGTCGGGGACGCCGTCGAGGTCGGGTTCGTCGTGCACCGTGCGGTAGAGGAGCGCGTCCACGGCGCCGGACCCGAAGGGCGGGCGCCCGGTGACCGCGTACGCGAGGAGACAGCCGAGGGCGAAGACGTCGCTCGCGGGCGAGGCGGGCTGGGCCCGCGCCTGTTCCGGGGCGAGGAAGCCGGGTGTGCCGATGACCATGTCGGCCGAGGTGAGCGCCGTCTCCTCGGTGGCGTGGGCGATGCCGAAGTCGATGAGGCGGGGGCCGTCGACGGTGAGCAGCACATTGCCCGGCTTGACGTCGCGGTGCACAAGTCCCGCCTCGTGCACGGTGGTCAGGGCGCGGGCCAGCATCCGGCCGAGGACGCGTACACCGCTCGACGGCAGCGGGCCGCAGGCCGCGACGGTCTCGGCGAGCGAGGGGCCGGGAACGAACGCGGTGGCCAGCCAGGGCGCGGACGCGTCCGGGTCGGCGCCGGTGACGGATACGGCCCAGGGGCTGTCCACGCGCCGGGCGGCGGTGACCTCGCGGCGGAAGCGGGCGCGGAACTCGGGCTGGTCGGCGTACTCGGGGAGGATGACCTTGACGGCGGCCAGTTCCCCCGACTCGGCGCGCCCGAGATAGACGACGCCCATGCCGCCCGCGCCGAGCCGGGCGAGCAGCCGGTGTCCGCCGATGTGCGCCGGGTCGGTGGGGGTGAGCTTCTCGGTCATCGGCGCTCGCCCCTCGTATCGCCCTTGGTGTCACCCTTCGTGTCGCCACCCGGCCGGGACGGGTCGCGCTCGATCGCGGTCCGCAGGCGGGAGCGCATGCCGACGTGCGGATCCCGCAGCCGGTCGAACAGGTCTGCCTGGGACCAGCCCTTGGCGCCCTTGGCGGAGACGGCGAGGGTGAACTGGCCGATGCGGGTCTGCTCCCAGATGTACGGGTTGGTGCCGCCCAGGCCCTTCGCGGTACTCGTATAGCTGCCGAGCTCGGTGAGGGAGTCCTCGGCGAACTCGTTCCCCGACTCGCCGAAGGAGGCGGGGACGTTCCTCAGGTTCGTGATCAACTCGTCGGAGCGCAGCATCTGTTCGGGGCAGCGCATCATCTCTTCCAGGACCTCGGCGTTCTCCCAGTCGGCCTGCTCGGGAGTGCGGTGCACCGTGACGACGGCGCTCAGCCGGAGCGGGCCCCTGCCGTCGCCCGCCGGTATCTCGTAGGAGCGGGTCAGCGTGGCGAGCACACCCTTCGGGAGCGCCCGCTGCTCCCAGACGCACTCCTCGCCGAGGACCGGCCAGCGGAGCGGATCGCTCTCGTACGGGGCCCGGCGTACGGCGCCGGGGCCGAAGTCGGAAGGGCCGGGGAGGACGTTCCGGATCAGGACGGCCGCCTGTGCCCGGGTGTTCGGGAGCCGGGCGGGGGAGATGTCGACGACTTCGGTCGGGGAGGGGGACGGGGACGCCGAGGCGCCGTTCTTCTTCGCCGACGCCGATTCCCGCGGTTCGTCGCCTCCGTCGGAGGTGCAGCCGGCGAGTACGACGCACACCCCGACGGCACAGCCAAGGCGCGCCAATCGGCCTGTCACGACCACGAGTCCCCCATACGATCCATCCGCTGACATGCGTCTTCGGCGATACTAGGCAGCAACGTACGGGAGCCCTCGTCCCGTTGACGATCTCGTGGCAGAGCCGTACCCCATCTGTCACACACCGTGCGTGAACACCGTCCGGACGGTGGGTGGTTGAGGCCGGGCGGCGTGCCGTAGCACCGTGGCCGTGCTCCCCGCAACAGGTGGCGGCCCCCCTGTGGCGGCCGGGTTGTGGAGCGGCGCCACATTCCGTGCCGCACCACGCGCTCCTACTGTGACCGCACCCCACTCCGGCCACCGTCCTCCCCGAGGGCCGGCGGCCGGGCCCTTGCCGCCGGAGGTCACGTTGTCCCACGTATCGCCGCCCCGTCCGGATCAGCCGACACCCGCCCACGTACGCCGCCGGGGGCGCCTGCGCCGCGTCCCCGGGCGCGTCGCCGCCGCCCTCGCCCTCGCCACCGGAATCGCGCTGCTCCCGCCCGCGCCCCAGGCGCAGGCCGCCGTCGCCCTTGAGCGGGTGACGAGCTTCGGGGCCAACCCCGGCGGCCTGAACATGTACGTCTACCGGCCCTCGTCCCTGCCGGCGAACGCGCCCGTGGTGGTCGCGCTGCACGGCTGCACCCAGTCCGCCCAGATCTACGCCGACAACTCGGGCCTGGCCACCTACGCCGACCGGTACGGCTTCCTGCTGGTCCTCGCCGAGACGACGTCCGTCAACAACGCCAACAAGTGCTTCAACTGGTTCCAGGCCGCCGACATCCGGCGCGGCCAGGGCGAGGCCGCGTCCATCCGGCAGATGGTCGCCCACGCCGTGTCGTCGTACGGCGCCGACGCCGGCCGGGTCAACGTCACCGGACTGTCGGCCGGCGGGGGCATGACCGCGGTCATGCTCGCCGCGTACCCCGACGTCTTCAGGGCCGGTGCGGTGATGGCCGGGCTGCCGTACGAGTGCGCCACGGACGTCCTCGCGGCCTTCACCTGCATGAGTCCCGGCGTCGACCGTACGCCCCAGGACTGGGCACAGCGCGCGCGGAACGCCTACCCCGGCTACGCCGGCCCATGGCCGAAGGTCTCCGTGTGGCAGGGCGACAACGACCCCACCGTCGTCCCGAGGAACGCGGACGAACTGCGCGACCAGTGGACCCAGGTGCACGGCCTGGACCAGACACCCGACCGCAGCTCCACCATCGGCCCCAACGGCACGCGCAGGGACGAGTATCTGGCCGGGGACGGCACCGTCGCCGTCGAGGTCAACCGGGTGCCGAACATCGGTCACGGCACGCCCGTCGACCCCGGCACCGGCGCTGAGCAGTGCGGGGCGACCGGCACCGCCCACTTCATCGACTCGATCTGCTCCAGCCACTGGGTCACCCGCTTCTTCGGACTCGACACGGCCGCGCCGGACCCCGGCGGTCTGCCCGCCCCGGCCGGACTGCGGTCCACGGGCGTGACCGGCTCCTCCATCGCGCTGGAGTGGGAGCCGGTGGCGGGCGCGACCGGCTACGCGGTCTACCGCGACGGCACGCGCGTGGGCCGGCCGGCCGACGCGCGGTACACCGACAGCGGTCTGGGCGCCGGCGCCACGCACGCGTACGGCGTCGCGGCGCACGGTGCCGACGGGGTCGAAGGCGCCCGCTCGGCACAGGTCACGGCCGGTACCACCGGGGCGACGGCGGCCTGTTGGACGTCGAGCAACTACGAGCATGTGCGCTCCGGCCGGGCGACCACCAGCGGGGGATACGTGTACGCCAAGGGCTCGAACCAGAACATGGGCCTCAACAACACGTTCGTCGGCCGCACGCTGAAGGAGTCACCGACGGGTTATTACGTCCTCGCCGACGCTCGCTGCCCCTGACGGGCGGGTAGCGTCCCGCCGCCCCGTACATGTCGTGTGCCGTGTCCCCGCAACGGAGTGATGACCCATGCCAGTTGTCCCGCAGAACGTCCCACCCGCCCCGACGGGCCTGTCCACCGGGGCAGTTCGGCGCCTGCGCGCCGCGTGCGTCGCCGTGGCGGCCGTGCTGGTGGCGGTCTCCGCCCCCGCGATCCCGGCGTCCGCCGTCCCGTCCGCGGTCCCGTCCGCCGCGACGGACACCGGCCGGCCGCCCGGCCACTGCGCCCGGATGAACGCGCTCGGTGTACCCGGCGCCGAACACCAGCGGGCCGCCTGCCTGGGCGAGTTGACCACCGCGGGCACCGTCGCCTCGGGCCACACCGACGAGGCCGACTGGTCGGGGCTGACGCCGAAGGACCTCGCCACCCCGAGCGGCGTCCCCGGCATCCAGATCGACGGCTACTTCCCCGACTCCTCCACCACCAACACCAACCACGGCTGGAACCACGACTCCCAGTTCGTGATCCGGCTGCCCGACCGCTGGAACGGCGGCCTCGTGATCGCCGGATCGCCCGGCGTCCGCGAGCAGTACGCCAACGACCGGGCCTTCGGCGACTGGGTGCTCGCCCGCGGCTACGCCTTCGCCGCCACCGACAAGGGCAACACCGGCGCCGCCTTCCACCGCGACGGCTCGGCGCCCGGCGACGCCCTCGCCGAATGGAACAGCCGGGTCACCCAACTCGCCGTCGCGGCACGGAAGGTGACCACCCAGCGCTATCAACGCCCCGTGTCCCGCACACTCGCTATGGGCATGTCCAACGGCGGCTATCTGGTGCGGTGGCAGTTGGAGAACCATCCCGAGCTGTACGACGGCGGCGTCGACTGGGAGGGCACCCTCTGGCGTACGGAAGACCCCAACCCCCTCACCTTCCTGCCGCCCACCCTGCGCGCGTACCCCACCTACGCGGCCGGTGGCGCGGGCGCCGGCGCGGCACACCGGGAGATCGTGGCAGCCGGATTCCCGGCCGGCTCGGAATTCCTCTGGCCGTACCACCACCAGTACTACTGGGATCTCACCCAGCGCATCTACCGTGAGGAACTGGACCCGGACTACGACGGCGCCACCGAGGCAGGAACGCCCTTCTGCGCCCCGGGAACACCCGCCTGCGACGCCGACTACGACTACACCGCCCGGCCGGACGCGGTCCGCGAGGCGATCGGGAAGATCGAGCTGACCGGCCGGATCGGCAAACCGCTGATCAGCTTCCACGGCACCCTCGACGTGCTGCTGCCCATCTCCAAGACCTCGGACGCGTACGCGAAGATGGTGCGCCGCGAGGGCCGGGGTTCGCTGCACCGCTACTACCGGGTCGAGGGCGGCACGCACGTCGACTCGCTCTTCGACACCTTCCCCGACCGGCTCCGCCCGCTGGTGCCGTGTCACCGTTCCGCCGTCACCGCGCTGGAGCGCTGGCTGGACGACGGCCGGCGCCCGCCGTCGAGCCGGACGCTGCCGATGCCCGAAGGAGCCGACCCGGCCGATTCGCTCAACCGGTGCCCGCTCGGCCGGTGAGCGCCGAACCACGCAGAGTGGCGAACCGCCGCTCTCGGTAACGCGAGTGGTGACCGTCGACACCTGATCGGCATCCACTGTGGCGAACCGTCACATGGGATGTCCGGTCAGGTGTCTCTACCGTTCCGGCCATGAAGAGCCCAAGTCACGCAGCACCCGGCCCCTCCGCACCGCGCGCGGACGGCAGGGAGCTCCAGGGTCGCACCGCGCTGGTGACCGGCGGCGGCAGCGGCATCGGACGGGCCTGTGCCGAGGCGCTCGCCGGAGCCGGGGCGCTGGTGCACATCGTCGACCGCGACGCCGACGCGGCCAAGTCCGTCGCCGCCGGGACCGGCGGTATGAGCCATGCCGTGGACCTCGCCGACGCCGGGGCGATCGGCCGGCTCCCGGCGGACGTGGACATCCTGGTCAACAACGCCGGGCTGCAACACGTCGCCCCGATCGAGGAGTTCCCGCCCGACAGGTTCGAGCTGATCCAGAAGGTGATGCTCACGGCCCCGTTCCTGCTGATGCGGCACTGCCTGCCGCACATGTACGCGGGCGGCTGGGGCCGCGTGGTCAACATCTCCAGCATCCACGGACTGCGCGCCAGCGCCTTCAAGTCCGCCTACGTCGCCGCCAAGCACGGCCTGGAGGGGCTGAGCAAGGTGGCGGCTCTCGAAGGCGCGCCGCACGGCGTGACCAGCAACTGCGTCAACCCCGGCTACGTACGGACTCCGCTCGTGGAGGGGCAGATCGCCGCCCAGGCCACGGCCCACGGAATCGCCCCGGACGACGTCGTCAGGGACGTACTGCTGGACCGTTCCGCGATCAAACGGCTGATCGAGCCGGCGGAGGTGGCCGCGGTCTGCCGCTGGCTCTGCGGCCCCGACACCGGTTACATCACCGGCTCCTCCTTCCCTCTCGACGGCGGGTGGGGAGCCGGCTGATCCGCGCGGCGGCCGTCTCCCCGCGGTCGCCGGCTCCCCCACCCGCCCCCACCCGCCCGACGCCATCGCCCGACCCGCTCCAGTTCCCTTCGCGCCACCCGCATCCCCGTCCCTGACCGCCCAACGAAACGCGGTGACTTCACCATGAGCGTCTCCAGCTCCCCACAACCCCGCCGGGCCAACATCGGCCGCATCGTGGCGGCCAGCCTCGTCGGCACCACCATCGAGTGGTACGACTTCTTCCTCTACGGCTCCGCCGCCGCGCTGGTCTTCAACACCCTGTTCTTCCCGAGCAGCGACCCCCTCGTCGGCACGCTGCTCGCCTTCCTCACGTACGCGGTCGGCTTCGCAGCCCGTCCCCTCGGCGGGATCGTCTTCGGTCACTACGGGGACAAGATCGGCCGCAAGAAGCTCCTGGTGTTCAGCCTCCTGCTGATGGGTGGCGCCACCTTCGCCATGGGTCTGCTGCCCACCCACGCGACCATCGGCGTCGGGGCGCCGATCCTGCTGACCGTGCTGCGGCTCGTCCAGGGCTTCGCCCTCGGCGGTGAGTGGGGCGGTGCGATCCTGATCGTCTCCGAGCACGGCGGCGACAAGCGCCGTGGTTTCTGGGCCTCCTGGCCGCAGGCGGGCGCCCCCGGCGGCAACCTCCTGGCCACCGGTGTGCTGGCGCTGCTCGCCGCGATCCAGTCCGACGAGGCGTTCCTCGCGTGGGGCTGGCGCGTCCCGTTCCTGCTC
Source organism: Streptomyces sp. NPDC058665 (assembly GCF_042714995.1). Lineage (NCBI taxonomy): Bacteria > Bacillati > Actinomycetota > Actinomycetes > Kitasatosporales > Streptomycetaceae > Streptomyces > Streptomyces sp. NPDC058665. The sequence continues at coordinate 100,387 of NZ_JBHXRX010000007.1, read as the reverse complement.
TCCGGTGTGCTGGTCATGATCGGCCTGTGGATCCGCATCTCGGTCGAGGAGTCACCGGTCTTCCTCGAAGCTCAGCGGAAGGCGGCCGAGGAGGCGGCACGGGCGGCGGGGACGACTGCCAAGGGCGGCGAGGGCGGCGAGGGCGGCGTCCCGGCGGTCAAGGAAGAGGCCCCCGTCGTCCAGGTGTTCCGCAAGAGCTGGCGTGAGGTGCTGGTCGCGATCGGCACCCGGTTCGGCGAGAACGTCTCGTACTACATCCTCACCGCCTTCGTGCTCGTCTACGTCACCGTGCATCTGGGACTGCCCAAGAGCGACGCCCTCAACGCGGTCCTCATCGGCTCGGCGGTGCACTTCGTCACCATCCCGATGTGGGGCGCGCTCTCCGACCGGCTCGGCCGCCGACCGGTCACCCAGATCGGCGCGGTCGGCATGGTGGGCTGGGCGTTCGCCTTCTTCGCCCTGCTGGACACTGAATCGTTCCCGGTCATCGCCGTCGCCGTGACGGTGGGCCTGCTCTTCCACGGGGCGATGTACGGGCCGCAGGCGGCCTTCATCTCCGAGATGTTCGACACCAAGGTCCGTTACTCCGGCGCTTCGATGGGCTCCCAGCTCGCCTCGATCGTCGGTGGCGCGCTCGCGCCGCTCATCGCCGTCGAACTGCTGAAGGACTACGACTCGTCCGTGCCGGTGTCCCTCTATCTCAGCGCCGCCGCGCTCGTCACCGTCGTGACCGTCTGGGTGGCGAAGGAGACCCGGGGCCGCGATCTGACCAAGGACGGTCTGGTCGGTTCCGTTCCCGCCCCGCCCGCGGGCGCCCCCGCCGTGAACCGCACCGGGAACACCGAGACCGTCAAGGACTCGGCCCGGCTGGGCGGTTGACCCCGGCCCCGCCCTCGCGACCGCGACCGGGCCCGTACCGGCGCCGTCGCACCCGTGCCCACCTGGAGGTGATCACCGTATGCTCGCCGACGTGACAGCTCCAGGCACCCGGCACTCCGTGGCCGCCCTGCGCCGGCTGCTCGATCTGCTGGCGCGGGGAGCGCCCACGGAGGAGTTCGCCCGCCCCGCCGCCGACGCCCGTGAGGCGGGCGTGCGGGGCGGTGAACTGGCCGCGATCACCGAGGCGACCGATGTCGCCCTGCGGATCAGGCGCACCCTCAGTCAGCACCGGCGCCGCGAGGCCCAGCTCACCGCGCTCTTCGACACCGCGAGCGACCTGGCCGCGCTCCGTGACCTGGACGCGGTGCTGCGGGCCATCGTGCACCGGGCCAAGCTGCTGCTCGGCACGGACGTCACCTATCTGTCCCTGAACGACGAGGCCGCCGGCGACACCTATATGCGCGTCACCGACGGGTCGGTGGCCGCCGCGTTCCAGCAGGTGCGGCTCGGGATGGGCGAGGGTCTCGGCGGACTCGTGGCACAGACCGCCCGCCCGTACGCCACCGGCGACTACCAGCGCGACACCCGCTTCCACCACACCACCACCATCGACAGCGCCGTACTCGACGAAGGTCTGCGCGCGATTCTCGGGGTGCCGCTGCGAGTCGGCGCCCGGGTCATCGGAGTGCTGTACGCGGCCGACCGCGCGCCGCGCGAGTTCGCCGCCGAGGAGGTCGCCCTCCTCTCCTCGCTGGCCGACCACGCCGCCATCGCCATCGACGGCGCGCGGCTGCTGGAGGAGACCCGGGCCGCGCTGGTCGAGCTCAACTCGGCCTCGGAGACGATCAGAACGCACAGCGGCGAGATGCGCCGCGCCGAGCAGGCGCACGACCAGCTCACCGATCTCGTCCTGCGGGGCGGCGGCGCCGACGACGTGGCCGAGGCCATCGCCGACATCCTCGACGGCGGAATCCTCATCCACGACGCGGACGGCGCCGAACTCGCCCGCGCCCGCGCCGAGTCGCTCGCCCCACCCGCCCCGGCCGTCGCCGCCTCCAGGGCCAGCGGCCGGGCGGTCCCGCTGGGCGGCACCTGGGTCTGCGCGGTCCTGGCCGGTCCCGAACTCCTCGGCAGCATCGCCCTCACCGGGCACGCGGACCTCGCGGACGTCGACCGGCTGCTGTTCGAACGCGCCGGGGTCGTCACCGCGCTGCTTCTGCTGCTGCGCCGCTCGGTCGCCGAGGCGGAGGACCGGGTACGCGGCGAACTGCTGGGCGATCTGCTCTCGCGCTCCGGCGATCCGGGCGCGCTGTCGGCGCGGGCCCGGCGCCTCGGCGTCAACCTGGCCCGCAGACACTGTGTGTTCGTCGCGGAGAGCGAGACGGCTGACCGGCACCGTCTGCTGGCCGTGGCCGCCAGGCACGCGCAGGCGGACAGGGGTCTGGCCGGAATCCACCAGGGTCGTGTGGTGCTGGTCGCGCCCACCGACACACCAGGAACCGGCGCGCGAAGGCTCGCCGCCGAACTCGGCCAGGCGATCGGCTCCCCGGTGACCGTCGGCGCGGCGGGCCCGGCAGCCGGTCCCGCCGAACTGCCCACCACCCACACCGAGGCGTGCCGCTGCCTCTCCGCCCTGCGGGCCCTGGGCCACACCGGGCACGGCGGGGCGAGCGACGACCTCGGCTTCGTGGGCGTACTGCTGGGCGACCGGCCGGACCTCGGCGGTTATGTGACGGCCACACTCGGCCCCGTACTCGACTACGACACCGAGCGCGGCACCGATCTGGTGGGGACGCTCGACGCGTACTTCGCCGAAGGGGCGAGCCTCACCCGGACGAAGACCGCGCTGCACGTCCATGTGAACACGGTGGTGCAGCGGCTCGAACGGGTCGGCCGGCTGCTCGGCGAGGACTGGAACTCCCCGGCCCGCTCGCTGGAGATCCAACTGGCCCTGCGGCTCCACGGGTTGACGCGCGATCGCCGGACGGGCTGAACTCCGCCCGACCGGCGACCGGCGACCGGTGAATCAGGTGATTCCGGTGAAACTAGCGGACCTTGACGAAGACCGGGTTCGAGTAGAACCACAGGTCTTCCCACGGGCTCTCCAGGCCGTCCGCGAGCGGCTCGGCCTCGTCCGTGCTGGTGCCGCGGACGCGGGCGTACATGTCGCCGTCCACGTCGCGCAGGGTGTGCTTGATGACGTACTCGTCACCCTGCTTGCGCCAGTCGCGCTTGCCGAACCGCGCCACGACCTTGGTGGTCGGGTTGGTGTCGGAGTCGCGGTTGTCGGCCTTGCCGGTGATCTTGCCGGTGATCAGGTCGACACGACGGACCTCGGGACGGTCGCCGTTGGCGTTCTCGCCGTTCAGCGGGCGGAACCGGATCTCGATCTCGACGTCCGTACGGCCCCGGTTGTCGATCGTGATCGACTCGCCCACGGACGCCTCGTTGCCGCGGTTGCTCGCCGTGACGTCCAGCGTCCGGATGAGGTCGCCGGTGCCGACCCAGATCCGGCCGTTGCGCAGACCGTCCATGATGTCGGCGTAGTCCTGCCGCGCCAGCACGTGGGTCTTGCTGTACTCACCCGGCCAGAAGTCGGAGCCGCCGCGCGTCCAGTGCACGTGCGAGTCGGACGTCGCGGTGATCCACCAGCGCCGGCCCTCGCCGAGCAGCGCGTCCCACAGGCCGCCGACACGCGCGGTCATCTGGTCGAAGCCGCCGTGCGTCGGGTAGTTGCCGTAGCCGCCGCGGGCGCCGCCGTTGAGCGGTCCTGCCTGGTGGCCGGGCGCGCCCTCGAAGCCGACGTAGATGTCGGGGGCGGCGTCGTTGCCGTTGCGGAACTCACGGGGGGTGTCCTGACCGTAGACGCCCAGGCCGGGCGCCGAGCGCGAGGCGTGGTGGGCGATCACCAGCGGCTTGCGGCGCATGTCCTTCGCCGCCTTCAGGAACTCCACCATCTTGGCCTCGGTGTCACGGCCCGGGTCGGAGGGGAACGCGTCGAGCTTGGCGAAGCGCGACTCCAGCTCGAACAGCTGCTGCGCCTCGTCGGTGTGGTGCGGGATCATCAGCGTGTGGTGGTCGAGCGCCGGGGCGTCGAACTCCATGCCCCAGAACTGGAGCACCTCGGGGACGAGCACGCGCGAGCGCAGCAGGTCGGGGTAGGCCTGCTCCAGGTTGACCTTGGAGTGCGTCGGACCGCCGTGGTCCGTGCACATGGCCCAGTTGAGGCCGAAGTTCTTCGCCATGATCGCGTTGGTCACGATCGGGTAGACGGCGTCGGCGCCCTTCTTGAACACGGGCGGGTTCTTCGTCGTGTCGAACGAACCGCTGTACTCCGAGTGCACGTGGTGGTCACCGGCGCGCCAGGAGCGTCTGCGGGAGTCACCGGACTGGCCGGACTTGCGGTTGTCGTCGTCGTCCTCGTTGCCGAAAGCGACGCCGGCGCCAACGATGGGGGCAGCGGCGGCGAGCGTCGCACCGACGCCCGCGAACTTGACCAGGCGACGCCGCGAGAGCGCCGAGCGCTCGGGGTCTTCGGTGTTCTTGTCCTTCACGGTGTGAAGCCTTTCGTTCTACTTCCGGCGGGGGGTGCCAACCGCAGAGTCTCGGAGAACAAACCGAACGCCGGGTGAACGGAGGCAGGGTCCGTCGAGAACAACCACCACTGCCCCCTACACCGAAAGCCCGGCATCCTCCGCGCTCAGCCGGCTTCTCCCCGCGCTCAGTCCATGGCGCTCCGCTCCCGCCACTGCGGCCACGAGAGATTCCAGGCCCCGAAGCCGTTGCCCGCCTCCACCGTGCCCTTGGTGTCGGCGCCCTTGATCTCGAACGGATCGCCCACGCGCACCTGCCCGTAGACCCAGGCCGCATCGGCGGAATTCATCCCGATACAGCCCGAACTGCGGTTCGCCACACCCATGTGGCGCGAGTTCCAGGGTGCCGCGTGCGCGTACATGCCCGACCAGGTCAGCCGCATCGACTGGTCGACCATCTTGTCGTAGGCGTCACCGAGGCCCACGGTCTCGGAGTTCATGTTGATCGTGCCCTCCTTGGCCATCAGCACCGCCGTGCCGCGCCAGGACCGCTTGTCCCCGCCGGGGGTGCCGCCGGAGACCGGGATCTCGCGTACGGACTCGCCGTCCCGTTCGAAGGTGAGGCGGTGGCGGTCCAGATCGACCTTGACCACCTGGCGGGGGCCGATGGTGAACGTGGTCGAGTAGTCCCGTACGAACCAGCCGCCGCCGGTCCCGGAGTCCGTGCCGTTCAGCTCCGCCCGCAGCGTGACCTTCGTACCGGGGCGCCAGTACGTCTTCGGCCGCCAGTCCACCCGGTCCCGGCCCGACCAGTCCCGTACCCAACCCCAGGAACCCTCGGTGTCGTTGGAGGTGGTGATCCTCAACTGCCGTTCCACCTCGGCCTTGTTCGCGACCGGGTTGTCGAAGACGAGCGAGACCGGCTGCGCGACGCCGACCGTGGCCCCCGCGCCCGGCCGCCAGTCCGTCTTGTTGACCTTGCCGGCGTCGGCGGTGGTGAACGCCGCCTGCGCCGTCCCCGTCGTCCCGCCCTTCGTCCGGGTCGCCGCCCTGACGGTGTACGAGGCCCCGGGCACCGCCTTGCGGTCGGAGACCCAGACCATGTTCTTCGGTTCCAGCGAGCCCTTGAGGGCCCGGCCCCGGTCGTCGGTGACCGTGACGGACGTGAGCGTGCCGCCGTGGGCGGTGACCTTCACCGGGTGCCCCGCCTTGGCGTCCTGTCCGCGCGAGGTGACGGTGACGGTGGCCGGGCTCTCGGCGGCACGGTCGGCCTTGCCGTCGGCGGCGTCCGGCGTACCGCCCGCGGCGGCGGACGAACAGGCGGTGAGCGAGGCGGCGAGAGAGGCGGCGAGCGGGACGAGTACGGCCGGCGCGAGCGCGAGGCGTACGGACCGGTGGCGTGGGTGCGGTGGCTGACGCAACGGAGACCTCCGTCGGAAGGCAGTGGGACAGCGCGACTCTAGGCAGGTGAAACACGCAGGTGAGAGGCGTGCGGGCAATGTGACAGCCACTGATGGCGAACGGTCGTCGTCCCGTCACATTCGGCCCGCGGAGCGGTCACGGACCGCTGTGAGCATCCTCGGCGTCCCCGCGGACAGGTCGGGGTGGAAGAGAGGCTCACACTGTGGCAGCGCTCCTTGTGACGGCCGGCCGGGCCGGGCAGAGCCAAGGCGGCCGGGACCTGTGGCCGCGACCCGTCACCGCACAGGCGTACCGCGCGTTCCTCGCCTCCCGTACGGGGGCGGCCCTCGGTCCCGGATTCCTCCAGTGCCCCTCGTGGGCCGAGGTCAAGGACGGCTGGCGGCCACTGCTGCTGGGCTGGGGACCGGCTTCCGGATCGGTCGGCGAACCGGCGGGCGAACCGGTGGGCGGAGTCGCGCCGGGAGCCGGGGGGCTCACCGGCGTGGCGCTCGTGCTGCTGCGTCAGTTTCCGGGCACCCGGCGGTACTTCGCGTATCTGCCCGACGGGCCGGTCACCGACTGGACCGATCCGGACATCGACGGCTGGCTCGCACCCCTGCTGCGGTATCTCAAGGGCGCCGGCGCCTTCGCGGTGCGGATCGGGCCCACGCCCGCGCACCGCCGCTGGCACCCCGGCCCGCTGAAGTCGCGGACCGGAACCGGTATGCGGCTCGCCGATGTCCTCGACTGCGAGGTCGACCCGCTCGGTACGGCGGTCGCCGAACGGCTGCGGGCCCGGGGCTGGCAGCGCTGCGGCGACGACACGGGGGACGGCGGGGACGCGCAGCCCCGCCATGTCTTCCAGGTGCCGCTCGCCGGCCGCAGCACCGACGACCTCTGGTCGGGGCTCAACCAGGAGTGGCGGCGCAACGTGCGCCGCGCGCAGAAGGCAGGGGTGGCGGTGTCCGTGGGCAGCGCGGCCGAACTCCCCGACTTCTACCGGCTGTTGTGCCTCACCGAAGAGCGTGACGGCTTCCGGCTCGGCCGCTCGCAGGCGTACTACGAGCGCCAGTACGCCGCGCTCAACGCGGAGGAGCCCGGCCGGATGAAGCTCTATCTCGCCCGTCACGAGGGCGAGATACTCGCCGCGCACACCATGATCACCGTCGGGCGGCGGGTCTGGTACCAGACGGGGGCCTCCGCCGACCACCGGCGGGAGGTCCGCCCGTCGAACGCCCTCCAGTGGCGGATGATCCTCGACGCCCACGCGGCCGGCGCGGAGGTGTACGACATGCGCGGGGTACCCTCCACTCTCGATCCGGCGGATCGTTCCTTCGGGCTGCTGCGCTGGAAACTCGGCACCGGGGGACAGGTCGTCGAGACCTTGGGGGAGTGGGAGAGACCGTTGGCCGGGACGACCAACCACGCGCTGTACCGCGCCTTCCAGGCCTACCTGGCCCGCCGATGAGCGCCATATCCGTCACGAAGCCGGGCGAGCCCGCGCCTTCCGCCGAGCCGGGCGAGCAGTCCGTCGCGCGCAGCGGCGTGATCATGGCGGCCGGGTCCGTGGTGTCACGCGCCGCCGGATTCGTCCGGTCGGCCGTGGTCGCCGCCGCACTCGGCGTCGGGCTCACCGCCGACGGTTACGCCGTCGCCAACTCCGTCCCCACCATCGTCTACACGCTGCTCATCGGCGGAGCCCTGAACGCCGTGTTCGTCCCCGAACTGGTCCGCGCGGCCAGGGAGCACGAGGACGGCGGCGCCGCGTACACCGACCGGCTGCTCACCGTCTGCGTCGTCGCCCTGCTCGCGATCACCGCGTGCGCCGTCTGGGCCGCGCCCGCACTCGTCGACGCGTACACCGGCTACACCGGTGAACAGGCCACGATGACCATCGCGTTCGCCCGCTACTGTCTGCCGCAGATCTTCTTCCTCGGGATCTTCACCCTGCTCGGTCAAGTGCTCAACGCCCGGGGCCGGTTCGGCTCGATGATGTGGACTCCCGTCCTCAACAACGTTGTCGTCATCGCGGTGTTCGGCCTCTACCTCGCGACGGGCGACGGTTCCGAACTCACCGGCGCCGAAACCGCGCTCCTCGGCTGGGGCACCACTGCGGGCATCGCCGTCCAGGCGCTGGCGCTCCTGCCCGCCCTGCGCGCGGCCCGGTTCCGCTGGCGTCCCCGCTTCGACTGGCGCGGCAGCGGACTGACCGGACCGCTGCGCGCCGCGGGCTGGCTGGTGCTGCTCGTGCTCACCAACCAGGGCGCGTACTGGGTGGTGACCCGGCTGGCGACCCTCGCCGGGGGCCGGGCCGCGGGCGAGGGCATCGACGGCGGCGCGGGCTTCAGCGCGTACAACAACGCCTATCTGCTCTGGGCCGTACCGCACGGCATCGTCACCGTCTCGCTGGTCACCGCACTGATGCCACGGATGAGCCGGGCCGCCGCCGACGGCGACCGGGACGGCCTGCGACGCGACGTCTCGTACGCCCTGCGGAGCAGCGCGGCGGCGGTCGTACCGGCCGCGTGCCTCCTGCTGGCCCTCGCACAGCCGCTGATGGCGGCCGTGTTCCAGTACGGGCGGACCGACGCGCGCGACATCGCGGTGATGGCGGGGATCCTGATGGCGTTCGCGCCCGGACTTGTCGCCTTCTCCGGGCAGTACGTCCTCTCCCGCGCCTTCTACGCGCTCTCCGACACCCGCACCCCCTTCCTTCTCAACCTGGTGATCGCCGGACTCAACGCCGGTCTGTCGCTGGCCGCGTACGCGCTGCTGCCGGCCCGGTGGGCCGTGACCGGGATGGCCGGCGCCTACTCGGTGGCCCTGCTGGCGGGATGGGCGCTGACGGCGCTGGTCCTGCACCGCCGGCTGGCGCCCGCCCTACCCGCCGCCGTGTCCGTACGGTCCGCATCGGTCGCCGCCCACGCGCGCCTGCTCACCGCCGCCGTACCGGCCGCGATCCTCGGCCACCTCGCCGCCGCCCGCGCGATGCCGGCGGGCGCGGTCGCCGCCTGCGCCGCGGGCGTTGCCGCGGTCGGCCTGGTCTTCGTCGTCCTCGCCCGCCCGCTCCGGCTCACGGAACTCGACCACCTGCTCACCGGCCTCACCCGCCGCCTCGTCCGACGCCCCACCCGGCGCTGAGAACCCCTGGGACAATCCGCCTATGCCACGCGTGCTCCTCATAGAAGACGACCCCTCCGTACGCGAAGGGGTCGAACTGGGCCTGCGCCGCCGGGGTCACGAGGTGCGGACCGCCGCCACCGGCGAGGCCGGCCTCGCCGCCCTGGACGAGTTCCGCCCCGATCTGCTCCTGCTCGACCTCATGCTGCCCGGCGTGAACGGCGTCCAGGTCTGCCGCCGGGTACGTGAGAACAGCCAGTTGCCGATCATCATGCTCACCGCGCGCGGCGACGACTTCGACGTCGTCGTGGGCCTGGAGGCGGGTGCCGACGACTACATCGTCAAACCCGCCCGTACGGAAGTGATCGAGGCCCGCATCCGGGCCGTGCTGCGGCGCATCGACGAGCCGGGCAACGGGCGGCCCGCCGTCGAGTTCCACGGCGAACTCGCCATCGACCGCACCGGTCTCACCGTCACCAAGTCCGGGCAGCGGCTCGCGCTCGCCCCCTCCGAGATGCGTCTTCTGCTGCATCTGAGCGCGGCGCCCGAGCAGGTGTTCAGCCGGCAGCAACTGCTGGAACACGTATGGGAGCACAGCTACCACGGCGACGCCCGACTGGTCGACGCGTGCGTCCGGCGGCTGCGCAACAAGATCGAGTCGTCACCTGGCAACCCCCGGTACATCCAGACCCTGCGCGGCTTCGGCTACCGCTTCGGACCACTGTGAAAGGCATCGGGACGGGCCGGCCCGCCACCCCCTTCAAGCTGCGCACCCGTCTGGTACTGGCCTTCCTGCTCGTGGCCGTCGTCAGCGCGGGCACCACCGCCACCCTCACCTTCCGGGAAGCGCGCAGCAGTGTCCTCAGGACGGCGCAGGACACCGCCGTCTCGTCCTTCCGCGAACAGGTCCAGCAGATCGGTGTCGGGCTGCCCGTGGAGGACCCGGACGGGCTGTCGGAGGTCCTGCGCGACATCGCCCGCAAGGGCAAACCGCACACCTGGATCGTCTTCGCCGAGTACGGCACACTCCGGGCCTCCTCCGGGACCAGCCCCACCTCCACCGTGATCACCCCCGAACTGCGCCGCAAGGCCACCGGCTATCCGCACGGCAGCTTCGAACGGGTCGTCAAGGACGGTGTGCCGTATCTGACGATCGCCATGCCCACCGTCTTCAAGGTCGGGGTCGGCGGAGTCCTGTCCACAGGGCTCGTCCTGTACGCGGTGATGCGCATGGACCAGGAGCAGACGCAGGTCGACGCGCTGATCACCGCCGCCAGGGACGGCGCGGTGCCGGGACTCGCGATCGCGCTGCTGCCCGCGCTACTCGCCGCGCGGAGCGTCCTGCGCCCGGTCCGCGAGCTGCGGCGGGCCGCCCGCAGCATGGGCAGCGGCCGGTTCGACACCCGTATCCCGGTCCGGGGCAGTGACGAACTCGCCGATCTGGCCCGCACGTTCAACGAGTCCGCCGGTGAGATCGAGCGGTCCGTGGACGAACTCCAGCGAGCCGAGGCACGCGCCCGGCGCTTCGCCGCCGACGTCTCGCACGAACTGCGCACCCCGCTCGCCGGGATGCTCGCCGTGACCGAGGTGCTCGACGAGGACGCCGGCCGGCTCGACCCCGACACCGCGCAGGCGGTACGGCTGATCAGCGCCGAGACGGGAAAGCTCGCCGTACTCGTCGACGACCTGCTGGAGATCTCCCGATTCGACGCGCGCGCCGCCGAGTTGAACACCGACGAGGTCGACGCGGCCGAGACCATCGCCAAGACCCTGGAGAGCAGGCACTGGACCGGCCAGGTACGCACCGAACTGCCCGGGGGCATCCGCGCCAGGCTTGACCCGCGCCGGTTCGACATCGTCGTCGCCAACCTCGTCGGCAACGCGCTGCGGCACGGCGGCACGGGCGTCACCGTACGGCTGCGCACGAGGACGAGCGACGACGGTACGGGCCTGCTCGTGATGGAGGTCGGGGACCGGGGACCCGGCATCCTGCCCGAGGCGCTGCCGCACATCTTCGACCGCTTCTACAAGGCGGAGGCGGCCCGGACCCGTTCGACGGGCAGCGGGCTGGGACTCGCGATCACCCAGGAGAACGTACGGCTGCACGGCGGCACCATCCATGCCGCCAACGCCCCCCGGGACAGCACGGGAGACCCGGACGCGGCGACAGGCGCGGTCTTCACCGTCGAGATACCCCTGAACGCGGGGGAGGGGACCGCGTGATCCGCTGTCGGCGCCGCCCGCGCGGCTCAACTCCCCTTGTGTCCGGCGCGGTTCTCCTCCTCGCGCTGCAACTCACCGGCTGCGACATCCAGTCGACCGACGCGATCGACGCGGGCGGCCCCGCCACCATCCAGGTGTTCCCGAGCCGTGAGGACCGGACGCTGCTCTTCTTCCGCTCGGAAGGAGCGCTGATGCCCGTGGCCCGGCCCGGCGCTTACGTACCCCCGCAGGACCCGGCGGACCTGTCGGACCAGCCGACGGCGGATCCGGCGACGGCGGGGACCAAGGCCCTGGTGGCGCTCTTCGGCGGACTGCTCCCGAATGAGCGCGAGGTCGGGCTCACCGACGGTCTGCCCGATCTTCCCGACCAGCCCGGCGACGGCGGTGGCGACGGCGGTGGCGACGGCGAGTCGCCCCGGGTGGAGCTGACCAAGGATGACCGGACGCTCGCCATACTGCCTCTCGCGCTCAGCGGCCTGGACGACACGGCGGTACGGCAGGTGATCTGCACCGTCGCGTTCGCACGGGACGCCGAGGGCAGCCGGCCGGTACTGCTGCGGGGTACGGACGGGACCATGGAGCCGGCCAACTGCGACGCCGACATCGATCTGGGCGTACAGCCGCGCCGGGCGGTCGCACCTCCGGCGGACAGCCTCTGACGGGTGCGGGGGCGGCATCCACCGCCCGTACCCGCCCCTGTCCGCCCGTGTCCGTCACCCCAGATGCGGCAGCAGCCTGTCCGGCAGCATGGGCAGTTCGCGCAGCCGCACCCCGGTCGCGTGACGCACCGCGTTGCCGATCGCCGCGGCCGTGCCGACGATCCCGATCTCGCCGATGCCCTTGCTGCCCATCGGATTGAGGTGCCGGTCGTCCTCCTCGATCCAGTACGCCTCCAGGGAGCGCACGTCCGCGTGGGCGGGGACGTGGTACGAGGCGAGATCGCGCTCCACGAAGTCGCCGGCGACGGGGTCGATCGTCGCCCCCTCCATCAGCGCCATCCCCAGCCCCATCGTCATCCCGCCGATGAACTGGGAGCGCGCCGTACGGGGGTTGAGGATGCGGCCGGCGGCGTATACCCCGAGCATCCGCCTGACCCGGATCTCGGCCGTGTCCGTGTCCACCTGAACCTCGGCGAAGTGCGCGCCGTAGGCGTGGCGGGCGAACTCCGTCCCGGCCGCGACGTCCTCCGTGGTGTCGGCGCTCGCCGACAGCCCCTCGGGAGGCACGGTGCCGCCCACCTCGTCGATACGCGCACGCAGCGCACGGCACGCCTTGTCGACGGACCAGCCCCACGAGCCGGTGCCCGCTGAACCGCCCGCCAGCGGGGCGGTCGGCAGATCGCTGTCGCCGATCACGATCCGGACCCGCTCGAAGGGCGCGTGGAGCGCGTCGGCGGCGATCTGGGCGAGCACGGTACGGGCTCCCGTACCGATGTCCGTGGCGTTGACCCGTACCAGGAAACCGCCGTTCGCGTCGGCGCGCGCCTCGGCGGTCGAGGGCAGGATGACCACCGGATACGAGGCCGACGCGACACCGCTGCCGACCAGGAACCGGCCTTCTCTCCGCAGCCCGGCACGCGGATCGCGGTCGCCCCAGCCGAACCGCCTGGCCCCCTCGCGCAGACACTCCACGAGATGGCGGCTGCTGTAGGGACGGCCCGAATCCGGCTCGTGGGACGGGTCGTTGCGCACCCGCAGCTCCACCGGGTCCACCCCGACGGCCAGGGCCAGCTCGTCCATCGCCGACTCCAGCGCGTACATGCCCGGCGCCTCGCCCGGGGCGCGCATCCACGACGGAGTCGGCACATCGAGGGCGGTGACGCGATGGACGGTGCGGCTGTGCGGCGAGGTGTACATGGTGCGGGCGGACGTGGCGGCCTGCTCCACGAACTCCTTGACCGTGGACGTGTACGAGATCATCTCGTGCGCCAGCGCGCTGATCACCCCGTCCTCGTCGGCGCCGAACCGCACGCGCTGGATGGTCGGCGGCCGGTGCCCCACGACCGCCGCGAGCTGGGAGCGGTGCAGCGCCAGCTTGACCGGGCGTCCGACGTGCCGGGCCGCCAACGCGGCCAGCACCGGCTGCGGGCGCGGCGTCCCCTTCGAACCGAAACCGCCGCCCACGTGATCGCTGATGACCGTGACCTGCGCCGGGTCGAGGGAGAAGAGCGCGGCCAGCGTCTCGCGCACGACGGTCGACCCCTGGCTGGAGTCGTACACGGTCAGCCGCCCGTCGTGCCACTGGGCGACGGAGGCGTGCGGCTCCATGGGGTGGTTGTGCGTCGGGTCCATGGAGTACGTGACGTCGACGGTGACCGGGGCGGCGGCGTAGACGGTGTCGAAGTCACCACGCTCCCGGGTGCCGGGATACCCGCCGTTGGCCACCTCCGGGGCGTAGAGACCGGGATGGTCGGCGGTGAGGACGACGTCGTGCTCCTCGGCCGCGTAGGAGACGCGCACGGCATCGGCCGTGGCGCGTGCCGCCTCCAGCGTCTCGCCCACGGCGACCGCGATGATCCAGCCGCGGTGCGGCACGCGGTCGTCCCGCAGCACGCCCAGCGTCGCGTCGTCGGGGGCACTGACGCGCTGCGCGTTCTCATGGGTCAGTACGGCGACGGCCCCGGGTTCGGCGAGGGCGGCGGCCGTGTCGATCGAGGTGATCCGGCCCTTGGCCACGGCCGCGGGCACCGCCCACGCGTAGAGGCAGCCGGGCGGGGTGTGTTCGGCGGAGTACCTGGCCGTACCGCCGACCTTGGCCAGGCCCTCGATCCGGACGGCGGCGGAGCCCAGGGCGCGCTCGCGGCTGGTCGTCATCGGTCTCCTCCGCGGGGGTCGGTGTGGCGGGGGTCGGTGGGGTCGGTGGCGGTCGCGGTGGGGTCGGCCAGCTCGGTGAGCAGGCGGACGGCGAGATTGCGCGCCATCGGGACCTTGAAGCCGTTGTCCCGCAGGGGCCGGGCGGCGGCGAGTTCGGCGTCCACCGCGTGTCCGAAGGACTCGGGCGTGGCCGGCTCGCCGCGCAGTGTGGCCTCGGCGGTCGTGGCCCGCCAGGGCTTGTGGGCCAGCCCGCCGAAGGCGAGCCGTACATCCCCCACGACACCGTCGCGCACGTCGAGCACCACGGCGGCCGATGCCAGCGCGAAGGCGTACGAGGCACGGTCCCGGGCCTTGCGGTAGGCGGACGGCAGCCCGGCGGTCGCCCCGGGGACCCGGATGCCGGTGATGAGTTCGCCCGGCCGGATCACGGTGTCCTTCTCGGGGTGGTCGCCGGGCAGCCGGTGGAAGTCGGTGAGCGCCACGGTGCGTTCGCCGTCCGGGCCCAGCAGCTGGACATCGGCGTCGAGCGCGGCGAGCGCGACGGCCATGTCGGAGGGGTGCGTCGCCACGCACGCCTCGGAGTGCCCCAGCACCGCGAGATCGCGGTGGGCGCCCTCCCTGGCCGGACAACCGGTGCCCGGCTCCCGCTTGTTGCACGGTTTGGTGACGTCCTGGAAATACGCGCAGCGGGTGCGCTGGAGCAGATTGCCGCCGGCGGTGGCCGCGTTGCGAAGCTGCCCGGAGGCGCCCGCGAGCAGTGCCTGTGACAGCACCGGGAAACGTGTGCGGACGGCCGGGTCGGCGGCCAGGTCGCTGTTGCGTACGGTGGCGCCGATGAGCAGGCCGCCGTCGTCGGTCGCGTCGACGTGGTCGAGCGGCAGCCGGGCGACGTCGACCAGATGGCCGGGGGTCTCGACCCCGAGCTTCATCAGGTCGACGAGATTGGTGCCGCCGCCGAGGAAGCGGGCGGCCGGGTCGCGGGCGAGGAGGGCGACGGCCTGGGCGGGGTCGGTGGCGCGTTCATAGGTGAAGGACTTCATGAGGTCATGTCCGCCTTGCTCGTACTGCCGGTCCAGGTCGTACTGCTCGACGTGCCGGAACTGATCGTCGTAGTCGTCCGCGGCGTCGTGCCCGCGACGTCCTGGACGGCGGCGAGGATGTTCGGGTACGCGGCGCAGCGGCAGATGTTGCCGCTCATCCGTTCGCGGATCTCGTCGGGGGTGAGCGGCACCGGTTCGCCGGGCGGCGGGCCGTCCGCGCCGGTGACGTGCGAGGGGTGTCCGCCGGCCGCCTCGGCGATGACGCCGACCGCCGAGCAGATCTGGCCCGGGGTGCAGTAGCCGCACTGGAAGCCGTCGTGGTCGAGGAACGCCTGTTGCATCGGGTGCGGCCGGGGCAGCTCGTCCGCACCACCGCCGGGGGCGTTCGCGCCGTCCGCCAGGCCCTCGATCGTGGTGATACGGGCGCCGCTCTGCGCGACGGCCAGCAGCAGACAGCTGTTGGTGCGGCGGCCGTCCACGAGGACGGTGCAGGCGCCGCACTGGCCGTGGTCGCAGCCCTTCTTGGGGCCGGTGAGATCCAGGTGCTCGCGCAGCGTGTCGAGCACGGTGGTCCGGTTGTCGAGCGTCAGTCGGCGGGGGGTTCCGTTGACATGGAGAAGTACTTCCGAGGTATTTGGCACCACCCTCGGGTATCCGTCGGGAACGCCCCGGAAACGGCTCCCGCCGGGGACCACTCGATCAGCTTCGGCCCGGTGAGGCGACCCAGGACCGGGGTACGGGCCGGGGGTGCGGGCCGGGGTCCGGCGAGGGCGGACGGGAGCCTACACGCGGCTGTCGGTCCGGGCCGCGAGGCGGACCTTGACGCGCTTGCCCACGGGCTCCCGGCGGACGTCGTATCCCTCGCAGAGCGAGATGACGATCTCCAGCCCGTGCTGCCCGATCCGGCCGGGTTCGGCCGCGCGCGGCACCGGCAGCGTGGAGTCGGTGTCCCACACGGTGATCTCCACGACGTCCCCGTCGAAGACCAGATCGAGGAGGCAGGGGCCGGGCGCGTACTTGCACGCGTTGGTCACCAGCTCACTGACGACCAGCTGCGCCGTGTCGATCACGCGCGACGGCACGGTCAGGCCCTGGTCCGTCCGTACGCTCCCGAGGACGCCGGCGGTGAAGCGGCGCGCCTCGCCGATCATCCCGGATTCCCCGTCGAACACCGCGCCTCGCCTGAACACCCGCCCCGTGGCCGGGCAGCGGTCCTCGGTCTCCTCAACCTGCCCGTCCATGGTTCGATCCGTTCCCCCGCGGCGGCTCCTGGGAGCCGGCTCTTCGTCTGTTCCTGCCACCGCCTGCCCCGCTTCAGCCACTTCAGTCCCAAAGCAGGGCAACGAACCGTACGAGCCTGGTCGATACCGGGACCGTCGGTCGTACGGTGTTATAGATTTTGATCCACTTTTCAGTCACGAACAGCAGGAGGAGATCGTGGGCGTTTCCCTGGGCAAGGGTGGCAACGTTTCGCTGAGCAAGGAGGCTCCCGGCCTGACCGCGGTGCTCGTCGGCCTCGGCTGGGACGCGCGCAGTACGACCGGTGCGGACTTCGACCTCGACGCGAGCGCGCTGCTCGTGAACAGCGCCGGCCGGGTGCTCTCCGACCAGCACTTCATCTTCTACAACAACCTGACGAGCCCTGACGGTTCGGTCGAGCACACCGGTGACAACCTCACCGGTGAGGGCGAGGGCGACGACGAGTCGCTGAAGGTCAACCTCGCCGGCGTTCCCGCCGATGTCGACAAGATCGTCTTCCCGGTCTCGATCCACGAGGCGGGCTCCCGCGGCCAGAGCTTCGGCCAGGTCCGCAACGCGTTCATCCGCGTGGTGAACCAGGCCGGTGGCGCCGAACTCGCGCGCTACGACCTCACGGAGGACGCGTCCACCGAGACCGCGATGGTCTTCGGTGAGCTCTACCGGCACGGTGCGGAGTGGAAGTTCCGCGCCGTCGGCCAGGGCTACGCCTCCGGACTGGCAGGTATCGCGGCCGACTTCGGCGTCAACGTCTGACCACGGACGCGACGGACGCGAGAAGCAGGCACGCGTTCAGCACATAGAGACACGAGCACGAGCGGGACGGTGGCGGACGAGAACTGGTCCGCCGCCGCCCGGCCGGTCCTATGGGCCGGCGCCACGTATCGAACGGGCCTGACGCGCAACAGGTTTCCCCGGCCGCTCACAGCCGGGGATCGACGTGGATCTTGGGTCCCGGGCCCGCTCCCTCGGGCCGGGCGCCGGCCAGTACCTCCGCCAGCGACTCCAGCGCCACCGTGCCCGCGACCAGCGGACGCGGATCGACCGCGCCCGACGCGTAGTGCCCGATGGTGCGGGCGAGGGCGGGCGACGCGCTGAGGATGCCCACGGCGGTGACGTCCTTGAGCGCCAGCGCGCGGGTGTCGATCCGGCTCGGCCCGCTCGCCAGACCGATGTAGACCACGCGCTTGCCCGGTTCGACCAACTCCAGTGCCCGCGCCGGAAGATGAGCGGCGTTCGACGCGTCGATCACGGCGTCGAAGGGCACATCGGGAAGCCCGTCGGCGGTCCAGGCGCCGTTCGCTCCCACGGAGCGGGCGAATTCCAGGGACGCCTCGTCGAGCCCCTGTACGTGCACTTCCGCGCCCCGCGCGAGCGCGAACCGCGCGGCGAGCAGACCGATGGTGCCAGGACCGAGCACCAGCAGCCGGTCGCCGGGGGACAGCGCGGCGGCCTCGACGGCGCGCAGCGCGTTGCCGCCCGGCTCGACCAGCGCGCCCGCCGTCGCGTCGACACTGTCCGGCAGCGCGTGCAGAGACGAGACGGGGACGGCGACCTGTTCGGCGAGCGCGCCCGCCCGGCCGTGCCGGATGCCCAACTCGTAACGCTCCTCGCACACATGGTGCAGCCCTCCGGCGCACCGCCGGCAGTGGCCGCAGCCGAGCATGGTGTCCCCGGTGGTACGCCGCCCGAGCCAGTCCGGTCCGACACCCTCGCCCACGGCCGAGACGGTGCCGCACCACTCATGGCCGATCCGGATCGGATACGCCGCGTGCCCGTCGTGCAGATAGCTCATCTCGCCGGTGTAGAACTCGATGTCCGTGCCGCAGACACCCACCCGGTCCACATCGACGACGACCTCGCCGGGCGCGGCGACCGGCGGTTCGACGTCCCGTACCCCGCACCGGCCGGGACCGGTGATGACAAAAGCACGCAAGGACGACCTCCTGACGGGCGGGCCGGACGGCGGGTGGGAGGGCGGGGGCGCCCTTCCCCGGTACGGCTCGGGAAAGTTAGGGTGCCAGCCATGCCGGAGCAGCGCAGCTCTCAGTGGTACGCGGGAACGGACCGGAACGCCTACATCCACCGGGCGTGGATGCGCCGGGGACTGCCCGCGCACGCCTTCGACGGACGCCCGCACATCGCGATCGCCAACACCGCCTCCGATCTGACGCCCTGCAACGCCCACCTCGGTGAGGTCGCGGAGAGCGTCAAGCAGGGCATCTGGGAGGCCGGCGGCGTCCCGATGAATCTCCCGGTCGTCTCCCTCGGCGAGACGCTGGTCAGGCCCACGGCCATGCTGTGGCGGAACATGGCGGCGATGGCGACCGAGGAGATGCTGCGGGCCAACCCCGTCGACGGAGTGGTGCTGCTCGGCGGCTGCGACAAGACCATCCCGTCCCTGCTGATGGCCGCGGCCTCCGTCGACCTGCCCGCCGTCGTCGTGCCCGGCGGTCCGATGCTGACCGGCACGTTCCGCGGCAAGCCGCTGGGCTGCGGTACGGACGTGTGGAAACTCAGCGAGGAAGTGCGGGCGGGAACGCTCTCCGAGGAGGAGTTCCTGCGCTCCGAGTCCTCGATGATCCGCAGCCGGGGCCACTGCAACACCATGGGCACCGCCTCGACCATGGCGTGCGTCGCGGAGGCACTGGGCACCACCGTCCCCGGCGTCGCCGGCATCCCCGCCCCCGACAGCCGGCTGCTGGAGAGCGCCCACGGCACGGGACGGCTCGTCGTGGAGATGGTCGCCGACGGCCGCCGCCCCAGCACCACACTGACCAAGGGGTCTTTTCTCAACGCGATAGTCGCCCTGGCCGCCGTCGGCGGCTCGACCAACGCCGTCGTGCATCTGCTCGCGACAGCCGGACGGCTCGGTATCGACCTCACGCTCGACGACTTCGACCGCACCGGCGCGGGCGTACCGCTCCTGGTCGACCTCCAGCCCGCCGGACGCCATCTCATGGAGGACTTCCACCGGGCCGGCGGTCTGCTCGCCGTTCTGAACGAGGTGCGGGACCTGCTCGATCCGGCGGCGCTCACCGTCACCGGCACACCGCTGGTGGACCATCTGGACGGGGCGCGGATCTGGGACGACTCCGTCATCCACCGGCGTGCCGAACCCCTCCAGGCCGAGGCGGGCATCGCCGTGCTGCGCGGGAACCTGGCCCCCTCGGGCGCCGTCATCAAACCCGCCGCAGCCTCGCCCGAGCTGCTGAACCACCGGGGCCGGGCGGTCGTCTTCGACAGCATCGAGGACATGCACGCCCGTATCGACGACCCGGACCTCGACGTCGACGCGACATCGGTGCTCGTGCTCAGGGGCTGCGGTCCCAAGGGCTACCCGGGCATGCCCGAGGTGGCGAACCTGCCGCTGCCCACGAAGCTGCTGGAGCGGGGCGTACGCGACATGGTGCGGATCTGCGACGGCCGGATGAGCGGGACGGCGTACGGCACGGTTGTACTGCATGTGGCGCCCGAGGCCGCGGCGGGCGGCCCGCTGGGACTTCTGCGCACGGGGGATTGGATCGAGCTGGATGTCGCCGGGCGCCGGCTGGACGTGGACATCCCCGCCGCGGAGCTCGAACTGCGGCGCCCCGCCGAGGAGATGACCGGCGCCTTCGCCGCCCCGGCGCGCGGCTGGGAACGTCTCTATGTCGACCATGTCATGCAGGCCGACACCGGCGTCGACCTCGACTTCCTCGTCGGGTCGAGCGGCCACGAGGTGTCACGCGAGTCCCACTGAGCACGGCCGGCCCGCCGGCGCCGCCCCTCAGACGTGGTCCGGATCACCGCCGTGGCCCGGATCGGGATGGATCGGGTCGTGCTGCCCGGCCCGCGCCGACTCCAGCTGCGCGGCCAGGGACAGCCCCAGGAAGAGGGATATGCCCGCCAGTTGGGACCAGAGCAGCAGCGCGACGAACGCGGTCAGCGGCCCGTACACCGAGCCGAACGACCCGCTGTAGCTGACGTACAGAGTCAGCAGCCACGTCGCGCCGACCCACAGCAGCAGATGTACGGCGGAGCCGAACGCCAGCCACGTATAACCCGGCTGATCGCGGCGCGGGGCCCGGCGGAACAGCACCGCCGAAGCCAGCCACGTCAGCGAGATGCCCACCGGAATCCGCAGCCACCCCCAGATGTCCCGCGCCGATTCGCCCCACTGGAACGTCTCCGCGAGTGCGCCGCCGACGGCCTTGCCGCCCACCAGAATGAGAAACCCGCCGAGCAGCGGCAGCCCCGCCGCCACCGCGAGCGCCAGCGCGCGCCCGTACTTCGCGTGGAACGGGCGGTCCCGCTCAACGCCGTAGATGCGGTTCGCGCCCCGCTCGATCTGCGCCATCGCCGACGCCAGATTCAGCGTCGCGAAGCCCAGCCCGAGCCAGACTGCCAGCTCACCGCCGGGACCCGAGGCGCCGCCTTCGGCGCGCCCGAGCGAGGTCCGGATCAGATCCGCGCTTGGCCCCGGCGCGATCCCGGTGAGCGTCAACTCCACGACGCGGCCCACGCTCTCCGTATGAAGGGAGGTCGCGACACCCACCAGCGCGATGCTGAACGGCACCAGCGCCAGGACGAACTGGAAGGCCAGCGCCCTGGCGATGCTGAACCCGTCCGCGTAACGGAACCGTACGAACGCGTCGTGCAGCAGCTTGCCCCCGCCGTACGTGCGCAGTGCCGCCCACGCCTCGTCCCCGGAGAGCTCTTCCCCGATCATGTCCCGGGTCTGTGGTACCCGCACCACCGTGCCCATCGTGCCCCCGACTCGAATTGATCTGCCGACGACGGATTCTCGCAGGCGGGCGGATATGAGAGGTTGCTCGGGGGTTCGCTGTGGGCCCCGGTGGAGGTGGCCGAGGAAGTGGGCAGGCTGTGGAGGCAGGGGCTGTGTTGCACGTAGGTCGAGTGCTGAGGTTCGACGAGGTCCGCGGGTACGGGTTCATCGTCCCGAGCGAGGGGGACGAGGACGTGTTCATGCACGCCAACGATCTGCTGGACGAGAAGTACCAGTACAAGGCAGGCAGTGAGGTCGAATACTTCCTGGAGATGGGGGACAAGGGTCCCAAGGCGTCACAGATCAGACTGGTGAACGCGCCCGCGCCGCAGCGGAGTTCGTCGGGTACGGGCCCCGCGGATCCGCATGGCGACTACTCGGACGTGCTGTCCCAGGTCGAGCTGCGGAACGAGCTGACCGAGGCGCTGCTCCAGGCCGACGGAAGCCTGACGGGTGATCAGATCAAGCGGGTGCGTGCGTCGGTGATCGAGCTGGCGCGCTCCCACGGCTGGCTCGAATCCTGAAACGGTGGTGGTGGGCGGGGCGCCGCCCACCACCCGGCCCGGCTACCCCGTCTTCGCGGAAGGCTCCGACGCCGGCGTGGCGGCGGGAGGCGGCGGGGGCCCGGCCTTCGTACGCTGCGGCGCCAGGAAGAAGAACATCGTCGGGATCAGATACAGCACCCACACCGTCACCTGCACGACGGTCGGATCGGGCTGGAAGTTGAAGACGCCCTTCAGCAGCGTGCCGTACCAACTGTCCGGCGGGACCGTGCTGGTGATGTCGAACGCCTTGTTCTGGAGACCGCCGATGAAGCGCGCCTCCTGGAGGTCGTGGAAGCCGTACGCGAGGACGCCCGCCGCCACGATCACCAGCATCGAGCCGGTCCAGGTGAAGAACCTCGCCAGATTGATCCTCAGCGCGCCCCGGTAGAAGAGCCAGCCCAGCACGATCGCGCTGGCGATCCCGAGCAGCACGCCGATCAGCGGCCCCGACCTGCCCTCACCACCCGCCCGTACCGACGCCCACACGAACAGCGCCGTCTCCAGACCCTCCCGCCCCACGGCCAGCAGCGCGGTCGCGACCAGCGCCCCCGTACCCATCCGCAGCGCCGCGTCGAGCTTGCCGTGCAGGTCGCTCTTGAGATGCCGCGCCGTACGCCGCATCCAGAAGACCATCCATGTCACCAGCCCCACCGCGATGATCGACAGTGACCCGCCGAGCAGCTCCTGCGCCTCGAACGTCAGCTCCTGGGAACCGAATTCGAGCGCGGCGCCGAAGGCGAGCGAGACCGCGCAGGCGATACCGATGCCGGTCCAGACGGGCCGCAGCGCGTCGCGGCGGTCGGTCTTGACCAGATACGCGACGAGGATGCAGACGACCAGACTGGCCTCCAGCCCCTCGCGCAGACCGATCAGATAGTTGCCGAACATGCCGGCCGTCCTTCCGCCGATGTCACTGTGCCGGTCACGAGCGCGCGGGTCATGAGAACAGCTCCCGTCCCCACCAGTCGCCGGAGTCCCGGACGCCCGGCGGCACGGCGAAGACCGCCGAACCCACGTGCTGGATGTACTCGTTGAGCGCGTCGGCGCGCGACAGGCTCCGCTGTACGGGGATGAACGCCTCCCGCACGTCGTGCTGGTACGCCAGGAAGAACAGGCCCGCGTCCAGCCGGCCCAGCCCGTCCGTACCGTCGGTGTAGGAGTAGCCGCGCCGCAGCATCCGCGCCCCGCCGTTGGAGTCGGGGTGTGCGAGCCGTACGTGCGACGTCGGCAGCATCGACTTGAGGAACGGCTCGTCGTGCTCCTTCGCCTTGCCGACCGGCGCGCCCTCGCCCTTGTCCCGTCCGAAGATGTCCTCCTGCTCCTTCAGGGAGGTGCGGTCCCAGGACTCGATCCGCATCGCGATCCGGCGCGCCACCAGGTACGAGCCGCCGGCCAGCCAGTCGGGTCCCGCCTCGGCCGGCACCCACACGTGCCGGTCGAGCGCGGCGGTGTCGGTGCCCGCGACATTGCGGGTGCCGTCCTTGAAGCCGAAGAGATTGCGCGGGGTCTGCGCGTCGGGCGTGGTGGACGACGTCTTGCCGAAGCCGAGCTGCGACCAGCGGATCGCGATCCGGCCGAACCCGATGCGGGCGAGGTTACGGATGGCGTGCACCGCGACCTGAGGATCGTCGGCGCACGCCTGCACGCACAGATCGCCGCCGCTGCGCGCCGGGTCGAGATTGTCGCCGGGGAACTTCGGCAGCTCCACCAGCGCCTCGGGCCTCCGCCTCGCCAGGCCGAAACGGTCCCCGCGGGCCTTGCCGTCCCCCGTGAACAGGGAGGGCCCGAAACCGATGGTCAGCGTCAGCCTGGACGGTCGGAGGCCGACCGCCTCGCCCGTGTCGTCGGGCGGTGCCTCCGGCAGCCCGCCGAACGCGCCCTCGCCGACCGCGTGTCCCTCGGTCATCAACGCGGCTGCCGCGGTCCAGTCCTTCAGGAGCTGGATCAGCTCCGCCCGGTCGCCGGTGGTCACGTCGAAGGCCGCGAAGTGCAGCCGGTCGGGCACCGCGGTGGCGATCCCGGCCTGGTGCACGCCGTGGAAGGGGACGGCCGCGCCCGCCGACCCGGCCGGCTCCGACTTGTCCGTATCCCGCAGGGCGACGGTCGTACCGCCGGCCACCCCGGCGCCGAGCGCGAGCCCCGCACCGCCCCAGCCGATCACCGAACGGCGGGACGGTGTACGGGGTTCGCCGGCCGGTGCGCCCGGCTCCGTCTCGTCGGTCATGTCCCCCGCCACTACTTCACGACCGCGGCTGCGAGCTTCGACAGCGGCTCGGCCAGCGCGTTCACCGCGTCGGACAGCTCCTTGCGCTCCGGCTCGCCGACCTTGTCGTACGAGGTGAAGACGTAACTCGTCCTGTCCTCGCGGTACTTGTCGAGCAGTTTGTTCAACGCCGCGAACTGGGTGTCCAGTTCACCGGTCAGCTTCGCGTCGTTCTTCGAGGCGACCGGCTTCAGCAGCGCGTACGACTTCTCGGCGCCCTCGACGTTGGCCTTGAAGTCGACCAGGTCGGTGTGGCTGTACCGCTCCTCCTCGCCGGTGACCTTGCCCGCGGCGACCTCGTCGAGCAGTTCCTTGGCGCCGTTCGCCATGGACGTCGGGGTTATCTCCGCCGTACCGACCTTCTTCTGCCAGGCGGTCAGATCGGTGATCAGCAGATCCGCGAGTTCCTTGTCGCGCGGGGTGATCTTCTTGTCCTGCCACAGCGCCTTCTCCAGGCGGTGCCAGCCGGTCCAGTCCGTCTCGGGGTCCTGACCGTCTTCGAGGCCGTCCGCGCGGAGGTCGACCTTGGGGTCGATGTCGCCGAAGGACTCGGCCACCGGCTCGGTGCGCTCCCAGCCGATACGGGAGTCGGCGTACGCCTTCTTCGCGGCCTCGATGTCACCGGCCTTCACCGCGTCCGCGAAGACCTTCGCCTTCGGCAGGGTCTCCTCTGCCTGCTCCAGCGTGTACTGCCGGTACGCCGCGACCGCGGCGTCCAGCTTCGGGTCCCGCTTCGCGGTCCTGCCGCCGCCGGTGGCCTTGACCTGCTGGCGGATGCCCTTGCCCTTCATGCCCGGCTTGCAGGCGATCTCGTAGTCGCCTGCCTTGATCTCCGCGGTGATGTTCGCCTTGGTGCCCGCGCCGATGTTCTCGCGCTCGGTGACGATCCGGTCGTCGGGGAACAGGACATAGACCTCGGTGACCTTCGAGCCCTTGTTCTCCACGGCCAGTTGAAGGTGACCGGCCGGGAACTCCTTCTTCGACACCTCGCAGGAGGTGTCGGTCGCCGTGACCTTGACGGCCCCGTCCCCTTCGGCGTCGCTCTTCTCGGCGCACGCCGTGACGGTGGTGAGGGCGGCGACCGCCGCGAGGGCGGTGATCAGGGAGAGGCGGACGGGACGCATGCGGGCTCCAGCGGCTGAGGACGGTGTTTGCGGTGTTTCGTCATGGCCCCAGGGGGTGAGGCGAGCCTAAGTTAGCTCAGCCTTACTCGTCCGAAAACATGGCAAATTCCCAGATACCGGAGTCAATGGGTGGTTCGCCTTTGCTCATCCTTTTCAATGGCCTTACTTCTGTCCGCTCCACGCCCCACCAGCGAGAGGCCGAACCTCCCATGCAGCTGAGCATCCGCAACCAGCTCCCCGGCACCGTCACGGGTGTCATTCCCGGGGAGGTCATGGCCACGGTCAGGGTCCATCTGGCGGGTGGGGAGGACGTCACCGCCGCCATCACGCTGGAGGCCGTCCAGGAACTCGGCATCGCGGTGGGCACGGCGGTGCGTGTGCTGGCCAAGGCCACCGAGGTCTCCCTGGCCACCGGGCCGATCGACGGGCTGAGCATCCGCAACCGGCTGGCCGGCAAGATCACCGAGATCGTTCTCGGCACCAGCCTGGCGAACGTCAAGCTGACGGTGGGGGAGACCGAGCTGACCGCCGTGATCACCAGGGAAGCGGTGGAGGAGCTGGGGCTCACCCCCGGGACCGGCGTCACCGCGCTGGTCAAGTCGACGGAGATCTCCCTCGCGGCCGTCTGAGCGGTCCGGGGCGCCGAAGGCCTCGATCCGGGCTGCTTCTGCGATGAGTTCCGGCCGGTGCCACAGTCAGAAGAGGAGAAGGAAGCGCCCGAGCCGTAGAGGCGGCGAACGGCGACGACACCGGGAGACAGCGATGCCGAAGATCACCCCCAATCTCTGGTTCGACGGGCAGGCGAAGGACGCCGCCGAGTACTACATCGGGATCTTCCCGAACTCCAAGATCACAGGTATCACCCACTACGGCGAGGCCGGTCCCGGGCCGGCCGGCACCGTACTCACCGTCGATTTCGAGCTCGACGGCCACCGCTACACGGGGATCAACGGCGGCCCGCAGTTCACCTTCGACGAGGCCGTCTCGTTCCTGATCGAGTGCGCCGACCAGGAAGAGGTCGACTACTACTGGTACAAGCTCTCCGAGGGCGGCGAGGAAGGCCCCTGCGGCTGGCTGAAGGACAAGTTCGGCCTCTCCTGGCAGGTCGCGCCCGCCGGGATGGAGGAGGTTCTGAACGACCCGGACCAGGAACGCGGCCAGCGGGCGATGAAGGCGATGCTCGGCATGAAGAAGATCGACCTGGCCGCTCTGCGGGCCGCCGCCGACGGGACGGCCTGAAGCGGCTGACGCCCAAGTGATCGCGTAGCGCGTGCCGTCCGATTCACCCGGGCCGGCGGGGCTACCTCCGGCCCTGCTCCGTCCCGGTCAGCCAGGCGTACGCCGCCCGCGCCGTGAACTCGCTCCGGCCGCGCGCGAACAGCAACTCCGCCCCGCGGAACGCCGGATCACCGGCCGTGTCCGGCACATACGGGACGGCGACACACCGCATCCCGGCCGCGCGTGCCGCCGCCACGCCCGGGGCCGCGTCCTCCAGCACCACGCAGTCGGCCGGCTCCGCGCCCAGACGCCGCGCCGCCTCCAGGAAGACGTCGGGCTCGGGCTTGCCGTGCGGGACCTCCTCGGCGGAGACGTACAGGTCGAAGTACGGACCGAGCCCCGTGCCGTCGAGCACGGCCTCGATGGCGGTACGCGACGAGCCGGAGGCGACCGCCATGGGCACGCCCTGTGCGTGCAACTGCTCCACGAACTTCCGCATCTCGGGAAAGACCTCGGTCGACGCGCGTGCCAGCTCCACATAGAAGCGGTCCTTCACGGCCAGCAACTCGTCCACCGATGTGTCGAGCCCGTACTCCGCGCGCAGCGCCTGAAGCGTCTCGCGGGTGCTGATGCCGATGTACCGGGTGTGGTGCTCCCAGGTGAAGTCGGGTACACCGTGCTGTGCGAGCAGTCGACGGCCGGCCTCGTAGTAGTTCGGCTCGCTGTCCACGAGGGTGCCGTCGAGGTCGAAGACGACGCGGACAGAGGAGGGGGTGCGCGCGGTGCTCATGACCCCAGCATGCCAAGCCCGTACGCAGGGCGCCCCGCCTGGCCGGCTCCGCACGGCTCACGCATCACCCCGAAACACCACGGAGGCCACCATGCTGATCGTCGCCGGCAAGGGTTACGTCGATCCCGACGACCGTGAGGCGTTCCTCGCGGGCTTCGAGGCGGCGCAGCTGCGGGCGCGGGCCGAACCCGGCTGTCTGGACTACGTGGTGGCCGCCGACCCGGTCGAACCGGGCCGCGTCAACGTGTACGAGCGGTGGGAGTCGCAGGAACACCTGGCGGCCCATCTGGCCCGTACGGCGCGGGAGTCACAGCCGTCCCCCGTCGTGCTCAGCATGGAGATTACGCAGTACGAGATCGGCGCCTCTGGCCCGCTCTCAGCCTGACGCACGGGCCAGCAGCCCCGAGAGCCCGACCTCCAGGACCTCCCGCAGCGACGGCGCGAAGTCGATCCGCATGGCCGCGAGCGACGGATCGGCCTCGTAGGCGGCCAGCATCGCCGCCGACGGCTGGGTGTGGGTCCAGATCGCGCCGGCGGTCAGGACGCAGTAGGCGGCGAACCGCGGCGCGTCCTGCTCGCTCAGCTCCGGCACATGGGTGCGGACCAGAGCCGCCAGCTTGCCCACGTTCGCGATGGCGGTGCGCTTGAACTCGGCCGCGACGTCGGGCGAGACGTTGCGTTCGAGGACCGCCGCCTGCGAGCTGGTCAGGTCGCACAGGACCGGGCGGTCCGCCAGCGAGGCGGCGAGCACGGCGGCCACCTGGTCGCCCCGCTCGCGCAGCGGCGCGTGGGCGTCGACGTCCGAGGCGAGCGCCCCCTCCAGATACTCCGTCCACTCGCGCCACGCGACGTCGAGCAGGTCGAGGAGGACGGCCTCCCGGGACTCGAAGTAGCGCAGGACGTTGGACTTCGCCAGCCCGACCCGCCGGCTCAGCTCGTTGAGGCTCACCTGGGACACCGGCATCTCGGTGAGCATCGATGCCGCCGTGTCGAGGATCGCCCGGCGGCGCTGGGCGCGCTGCTCCTCGCTGCGTGCGCGCTGGAAGGTGTGTGCCATGGGCCAAGTCTACAGACCTCCGGTCTGTTGTTATCGGACCACCGGTCTGCTATCTTCGGAATTGAAGAGACCGGCGGTCTTATATGGATCGCCGCCCCACCGCACCTCAAGGAGTCGTCATGTACATCGTTCCTGATCAGACCGGTAAGTACGCCGTCGTCACCGGCGCCAACAGCGGCACCGGCAAGGAGGCGGTCCGCCGTCTCGCCGCCGCCGGCGCGCATGTCGTGATGGCCGTCCGTACGGTCGCCAAGGGTGAGAGCGCCCGTGACGAGATCCTCGCGCGCCATCCGCACGCCGAGCTCGACGTGCGCCGCGTCGACCTCGCGGACCTCGCCTCCGTGGAGGAGTTCGCCGACGGTCTCATCGCCGACGGCACCCCGCTCGACCTGCTGGTCAACAACGCCGGAGTGATGGCCCCGCCCTCGCGCATCGAGACGACCGACGGCTTCGAGCTCCAGATGGGCAGCAACTTCCTCGGCCCGTTCGCCCTGACCGTACGGCTCCTCCCGCTGCTGCTCGCCGCCGGATCCCCACGTGTGGCCACCATGAGCAGTGGTACGGCGAGCTTCGGCAGGATCGACTTCGCCGACCTCCAGTGGAAGAGCCGGAGGTACAGCTCGAACAGGTCGTACGCCCAGTCCAAGCTCGCCGACATGATCATGACCAGGGAGCTGGCCCGTATCGCGGCGGAGCGCGGCTGGAATCTGCTGAGCACCGGCGCGCACCCCGGCTATACCCTCACCAACCTCCAGACGGCGGGCGCGAGTCTCGGTACCGGCAAGAGGTCCCTCGGTACGACTCTGCTCACCAAGATGGACTTTCTGCCCTCGCAGGGGGTGGAGCCGGGCACCGAACCGCTGCTCTACGCCGCGACCAGCCCCGACGCCGTCGCGGCCGGCTACTACGGCCCCGGCGGGCGCTTCGGCCTCGTCGGTCCCGCCACCACCGCACGGATGACCCGCAGGGCGCTCGACGCGTCGGTCAACGCCCGTCTCTGGGCGGAGGCGGAGCGCCTGACCGGCGTCGCGCTCCCCGCGCACGCCGTCTGAGGGCCGATCTGCCTCTGATGCATCCAAAAGGGTGAACCGGCTACCGGAATGGGTAGTTCAGGCGGCAGCACCCGACGTCGGTGGCTGGTCTAGACCGCCTGCTACCGTCGGCCGGACACGTGAGCGGGGCACCGCGCACCACTCACGGACGCACAGAACGATCGAGCGACAAGGGGACGGACAGTGGGCGACAGGCGCGACGGCAGGAGCGAAGGACGGGCCTACATCGGGTCGTTCACCTCGGCGGGCGGTCGCGGCATCATCGCCGCCACCGTGGACGCCGACACCGGCTCGCTGACGGAGATCGGCGCGACCGACGAACTGGCCGACCCCTCCTATCTGACCCTCGCGGCCGACGGCTCCATGCTCTACGCCGTTTCCGAAGGAGAAGAAGGAGCGGCGGCGGCCTTCGACGTCGTCCCGCGCGCGTCGGGCGGCGCGTCGGCGCCGCGCCTGCTGGGCGAACCGGTGCCGGTCTGCGGATCGGGCCCCACCCATCTCACCCTCACCGCCGGGCACCTGGTGACCGCCAACTACGGCTCCGGCAGCGTCACCACGCTGCCCGTCCGCCCCGACGGCAGCCTCGGTGCCGCTGCCGGAATCCTCCAGCACGAAGGCACCGGACCACGTTCCGACCGGCAGGAGGGGCCGCACGCCCACCAGGTGCTGCCCGACCCGAGCGGCCAGTGGCTGCTCGCCGTCGACCTGGGCACCGACTCCGTACGGATCAGCTCCGTCGACCCGGGCAGCGGCGACATCAACCCGCACGGCGAGACCGTGCTGCGCCCCGGCACCGGACCGCGCCATCTCGTCTTCCACCCGGCGGGCACGCACGCGTACATACTCAACGAGCTGGAGACGACCCTCACGGTCTGCCGCTGGGACGCGGACAAAGGCACCCTGGAGCCGGCCGGCGAGGCGCCCGTCCTCCCCGACGGTGTCGAAGTGGCGAGCCACGCCTCCGAGATCGTCGTCTCACGCGACGGCAGGCACCTGTGGGCAGCGGTGCGCGGGCACGACTCCATCGCCGTTCTGACGCTCGACGAGACGCGTGAGAAGGCCGTTCTGGTCACGACCGTGGACTGCGGGGGGCACTGGCCGCGCGATCTCGCGCTGGACCCGGCGGGCCGCAGGCTCTACGTGTCGAACGAGCACTCCGGCGACGTGACCTGGTTCGACATCGACCCGGTGACCGGTGTGCCGTCCCGTGCGGGCTCGTTCGAGGCGCCCGCGGCCTCCTGTGTGATCTTCGGCTGACACCGCCGCCGGGCGGCGCCGGTGCCCGGCGCCGGACGGGCTGAGAGATCAGGCCGTCCGGCGGCCACCGGGCGGAAGCGGAGTCGCGGAGTTCAGGACGCCGGGGAGTTCTGCGTCTGCGCCGAGATGCCCAGCGCGCTCGTGTACTGCGAGAGCACCAGCTTGCCGACGGCCGGATACGCGCCGAGCGGCTCGGAAGAGGCGCAGTCGGCCTCCTTGAGCGCGATGTCGAGCAGCCCCTCGGGCAGCTCGGGTCCGATCAGGTACGGGGCGAGCGCCAGCTGTGTGGAGCCGGACTCGCGCAGCTGCTCGGCGATGGCGGCGACCGCGCCGTCGTCGTCGAGCGCCGCCGCCATCACCGGCACGGCGAGGCGCGCGGCCAGCAGCATCCCGGTGATCCCGGCCGCCTGGACAGCCTCCTCGCCGCCCACCGTGGCGAGGATGATGCCGTCGGCGGCCGTCGCCACCGTGAAGAGCCTCGCGCGGTCGGCACGGGCGAGCCCGGCCTCCGACAGACGCACGTGCAGCGCCTCGGCGAGCAGCGGGTGCGGACCGAGGACCTCGGTCATCTCCGCCACGGCCTTGCTGTCCACCACGGCCTGGCGTATCCGCCTGACCAGGGAGTTGTCGGGACCCGCGAGCAGCGGCACGACAACGGCCGAGATGCCCTCGGGCTCGGTGACCTCACGGCCGGCGGCCTTCGCCTGCTCGTAGCGCTCGACACGCTGCTCGGAGGTGTGCGCCAGGACGGTGCCCAGCGCGGGGTACTCGTCGTCGTCGCCGTCCAGATAGCCGATCCGGGCGTCCAGGCCCGGCAGCTCGGAACGGGCGATGCTGACGACCTCCTCGCCGAGGTTCCGCACCTCGGCACTGGGGATGCCGGGCATGGCCAGCACAAGCGTGGGCGCGCCCTCGGGCGCCGCCACGGGTTCGGGTCGACGGTGCCGCCCCGACTGTCGAGGTCGAGGCATTCGTACAGGCAGGCCGGGTGCCGGCCCAGTGGGGGAGCTCATGGCGCCGAATGCTACTGGTTTTGTGGGGTCGGCTGTTCGGGGAGGGTCCGGTCGTGCGCCATCTGTCCGTATTTTTTCGCTATGATGCTTAACCCTTATTCGTCCCGCTCTGTCGGGACGGACAACATCCGCCCGTCGCGCGGCAGTCGGAGCGAACCGGTCGCGAGGGCCGCCGCGATCCGCAGGGCCCCCGCCAGCGGGTCTCCCTCCGCCGGCACCGGCCTCGCGTACGGCAGCCGGTCGGCCAACTCCGCCCGCAGCGGTACGAGCAGTGGGTCACCCATCTTGAACAGCCCACCCGTCAGGGCCACTTCGCACCCCTCCGCCGGCGGACACGCGGCGACGGCCGCGTCGGCGATGTGCCGCGCGGCCTCGGCGATGATCCCCGCGGCCACCGGGTCGTCGGCCGCGCAGCGGGCCACCTCGGGGGCGAACGAGGCGAGCACGGCGGGCCGGTCGGTACGCGGATAGACCCGCCCCGGCATCTCCGGCGCGGGGCCGAACACGGCTTCCGTCCGGGACAGCAGTGCGGCCGAACCGCCGCGCCGCCCGTCGTACGCGCGCATCGCCGCCTCCAGCCCCGCCCGGCCGATCCAGGCACCGCCGCCGCAGTCGCCGAGGAGATGCCCCCAGCCGTCCGCGCGCCGCCAGCCCGTCAGATCGGTGCCGAGCGCGATCATGCCCGTTCCGGCGGCGACGACGGCGCCCTGACGCTGGCCGAGTGCCCCCGCGTACGCGGTGACGGCGTCGGCGGCGAGGGCCAACCGCCGTGCTCCCAGGGCGTTTTCCAGCGCCGCGGGCAGGTCGGCGCGCAGTCCGTCACCGAGCGATGCCATGCCCGCGGCGCCGATCGCGACGGCCACGGGGGCCGCCGCGTCCTCGCGCGCGAGCAGTGTCCGCGCGGTGGGCAGCAACCGCTCCAGCAAATGGTCCGGATCGATCCCGGAAGGCCCGGTGCGGACCGGCTCGGCGGACGTGGCGCTCCCCACCGTCCTGACCGCCGCGCCGCCGTCCGCCGACGCGGCCGCGGCCTCGTCCACCAACCCGAGGGCGATCCGCAGCCCGGACCCGCCCGAGTCGACACCGAGCACCCAGCTCATGGCGTCAGATCCCCGTTGGACGGCAGGGGCGCCGCGATGTCCGCGTGCGTCTCCCGGAAGGCGTTGTCCGTGTGTTCGGAACGAAGGGCTGAGCGGGCGTGATGACGGTGGGTCAGTGCATCGTTCACTGGACGCAACGAACTCCCCTCCTTCCTGCCGATCAGCTGCGAGATCCGCTCGAACGGCTTGACGATCTCGACGTCGAGGAAGACTAGCGCCTTGGCGGGGTGGCCCCGTTCGAGGGACTGCTCCACTTCTTAACCCAGTAGAGTGATCGGCCGTGGCACCACGACCCTTGCACGAGCTTGTTGAGCCCGGATGGGCGACAGCTCTCGAACCAGTAGCTGAACGCGTCGGCGCCATGGGGGACTTCCTCCGGGCCGAGATCGCAGCCGGCCGGACGTATCTGCCCGCCGGCGCGAACGTGCTCCGCGCGTTTCAGCAGCCCTTCGACGATGTCCGAGTCCTGATCGTCGGACAGGACCCGTACCCCACACCGGGGATGGCCGTCGGACTCAGCTTCTCCGTAGCCCCAGACGTGCGTAACCTCCCGGGCAGCCTGGAGAACATCTTCCTGGAGATGCATCGCGACATCGGTACGCCAAGACCCTCCAACGGTGACCTGACTCCCTGGACACGGCAGGGCGTGCTGTTGCTCAACAGGGCGCTCACGACGGCCCCGCGCAAGCCCGCCGCGCACCGGGGCAAGGGCTGGGAAGAGGTTACGGAGCAGGCGATCCGGGCGTTGGTGGGGCGCGGCAAACCGCTGGTGTCGATCCTGTGGGGGCGTGACGCGCGCAATCTGCGGCCGCTGCTGGGGGATCTTCCGGCGATTGAATCCGCGCATCCGTCTCCGATGTCGGCGGACCGGGGCTTCTTCGGCTCGCGGCCGTTCAGCCGGGCCAACGACCTTCTCGCCGGGCAGGGCGCCCAGCCGGTGGAGTGGCAACTGCCGTAGGGCACAGGAACCGGGCCATCGGGAGGCATGTTGACCTAGGATGGTTGAATGGTGAACATGTATGCCGTCCTGGCTGCTGTCACGGCGGCATGACCACAGTCCATCGACTCATGGCTGTCGACGGACAGCTGGTTTCGGAGGAATTCGGAAATGCTCGTTGACTCCTTGACGATCGATTCCGTGCCGCAGGACGAGGTCACGGTGTCGAGTTACAGATCCGCCGATCTCGGTCCTGTCCAGATCGGCGAGGTGATATTTCAGGACGAGCTGCGGCTTGAGTGCGAAGATATCGGCACCGGATTTTATGTTCAGCTGCCGATTCAAGGGCGATTCGAGTCGCGGCACCGCGGTGTGCGCACGCTGGTCAGCCGCGCGTCGTCGGTCGTGTACCAGCCGGGTGGCGGGCCGTTCTCCGGCCGCTGGCCGGCGGGCTACCGAGCGTTGTGCGTCCGCATTGACGCGCCGGCGCTGGAGACCGCTCTGGCCAGGCTCATCGGCGACCGCGTGTCCAGCCGGGCCCGCTTCGGCCCGGTCATGGACACCGCCGACGGCTACGGCCGTGGCTGGGCGGACCTGCTCTACTCGGTCAACCGACAGCTCGCGGGCGCTCCGGACAACCTGCTGACACAGCCGCTGGTCGCGGCCCCGCTGGCGGAGAGCGTGATCAACGGCTTCCTGCTCGCGGCGGCCCACCCGCACACCGAGGCGCTCACCGCGTCGGTGGCGCCGGCGCGGCCGACAGCGGTCCGCACCGCCATCGACGTCATCGAGGCGGACGCACGGACCCCACTGACGCTGTCGGTTCTCGCCGAGCACTGCGGCGTGAGCGCGCGCACCCTGCAGAAGGCGTTCCAGCAGCATCTGGGCATGTCGCCGATGGAGTACCTGCGCGATGTCCGCCTGCGCCGGGCGCACGAAGAACTCCGCGCCGCCGACCCGTATGTCGATTCGGTCGCCTCGATCGCCCGCGGTTGGGGCTTCTCGCACCCGGGCCGATTCGCCGCCGCGCACGAGGCGAAATATGGAATAAAGCCGCTGAGTACGCTTCGTGGATAACCGGATTCGCATCCCGGACCTTTTCTTTTCGCGGTGCGGCGCGGTGGCTAGGGTTATGCCTGAAGAAGGCGTGCCGATGAAGCCGTCGTGCTGAAGAAGCCGTACAGAAAAGCTCAGGAAAGCGACCCATGATCAACGAACCCCTGGCTGACGTCCGCGACATGTATATGGCGCACACCATGTTCCGGCGCGAGATCGGACTCGCCCCGGCGCTTGTCCGCGGTGTGCCGGGCGGCGACGTCACGCGTGCCGCGACCGTGGCCGACCACTTCCAGGTCGTCGACAACAGCCTGCACCACCACCACGTCGCCGAGGATGAACACGTGTGGCCACGGCTGGCCGAGCGCGCGGGTGCGGAGGCCGAACCGGTGGTGCGGGTGATGGAAGAGCAGCACACGGCCATCGGCGCGCTGCTGGACGAGGTCCGTGCCGGGCTCGCACGGTGGCGGGGCACCGCCGACGCGGCACAGGGCGAGGCCCTCGCCGACGTGATGACCCGACTGCACGAGCACCTCGTCGAACACCTCGCCGTCGAGGAGGACCTCGCGCTTCCCCTGATCGAGAAGCACATCACCGCGGCCGAGTGGGGCCGGATGATCGCCGACAGCGCCGGCGACGTCGTGCCGGAGCGGATTCCGCTGATCTTCGGGATGATGGCGTACGAGGCCGATCCCGGCACGGTGCGGGACATCGTCACCCAGATGCCGCCCGAGATCAGCGCCGTGATCGGGGAGCTGGCTCCGAAGTCCTACGCGGCACACGCGCAGCAGGTGTACGGCACCGCCACCCCGGCGCGGATCGGCGCTCGCGGAGCGGTGGCGTGATGACCGAGGTGAGATTCGGCGCGCTGCTGGAGCCGTCGGCCGACCGCCCGCAGGATGTGGTCGGCTGGGCGGAGCTCATGGAGCAACTCGGTTACGACGTCGTCTCGTTGTCCGACCACCCGTACTGGCCCGAGCGTCTGGACACCGTCGCGCTGCTGTCGGCCATGGTGGCCAGGACGCGGCGGATCACGGTGATGCCGAACCTGCTCAATCTGCCGCTTCGGCCGCCCGCCACGATCGCCCGTACCGCCGCCACCCTGGACATCCTCAGCGGCGGCCGGTTCGAGCTGGGGCTCGGCAGCGGGGCGCAGCGGATGTGGGAGTCCATCGTCGCGGAGGGCGGTCCCCCGCGCACCGCCGGGCAGTCCATCGAGGCGCTGGAGGAGGCCACGCACATCATCCGTGCGCTGTGGACGGCCGAGACGGACGTCGAGTTCCGGGGCACGCACTACCAGCTCGGCGGCGTTCGGCCCGGCCCCGCGCCGGTGCACCAGGTCGGTATCTGGTTCGGCGCCTACCGGCCCCGCATGCTCCATGTCGTAGGCGCCATCGGCGACGGGTGGATCCCCAGCTCGCCCTTCTTTCCCCCGGAGGCGCTGCCCGACGCCAACCGGATCATCGACGAGGCCGCGGAGGCCGCCGGCCGGTCACCGCGGAGTATCCGTCGCGGCTACAACATCGAGGGCGAGTTCGGTACCGGCTCCGGCTTCCTCCAGGGACCGCCCGCTGTCTGGGCCCGGCAACTGGCCGAGTTCGTCCTGGCCGGACAGATCGATACGTTCTTCCTGTACCGGGTCGGCTCACCCGACTTCCTGCGCCGCTTCGCCGCTGAAGTCGCGCCCGCCGTCCGTGAACTCGTCACGAGCGGCTGACCGTCGCCCCCGCATCACCACCGCACGATCTACGAGGAGCTACGCATGACCCCGGCGGACCTGTGTTTCTCCAGCGTGCGCGATCAGTTGACGGCGCTGCGAGAAGGACGGGTGACATCTGCCGCGCTCGTGGACGCCTATCTGGCGCGAATCGATCGTCTCGACGGCACGCTGAACGCGTTCCGGCTGGTGTTCGCCGACGCGGCGCGGCGCGCTGCCGGGGAGGCCGACGCGCGGCGTGCCGCCGGCGAGGACGCCCCTCTGCTGGGCGTACCGATCGCGGTGAAGGAGGAGACGGACCTGGCCGGGCTGCCGACGACGAACGGCACCGACGGTGTCACCACCGTCGCCGGCAAGGACGCCGAGATCGTCTCGCGGCTGCGGCGGGCCGGGGCGATCATCCTGGGCCGGACGCGGGCGCCCGAACTATGCCTGTGGCCGTTCACCCAGACCTACTTCGCCGGACCCACGCGCAACCCGTGGTCACTGGAGCACTCGCCCGGCGGATCCAGTGGCGGTGCCGCGGCTGCGGTCGCGGGCGGCCTCGTCTCCGCGGCCCTCGGCAGCGACGGCGGCGGTTCCCTCCGGATGCCCGCGTCCGCGACCGGGCTGTTCGGTCTGAAGCCACAACGCGGACGGGTGTCGCCGGCACCGTACGACGAGGTCTGGACGGGGTTGTCGGTCGCCGGTCCACTGACCAGGACCGTGTCGGATTCCGCGCTCCTGCTGGACGTGCTGCACGGCCCGGCGCCGGGTGACCGGCACATCGCGCGGCCGCCGGACCGCACCTTCGCCGAGGCCGCCGCGAGCGGGCCGGGCCGGCTCCGGGTCGGGCTGTCGCTGCGCCCCTGGCCGGTCGGGGGCCGCCTCGATCCGCGCGTCGAGGACGCGGTCCGCGGTATGGCCGACGCCATCGCCGAGTTGGGACACGAGGTCGTGCGCGTCGAGCCGCCGCTGACCGACCGCACCGGGATGCTCAGTTACGGGCCGCGCTACCTGCACTCGATCGCCTCGTCCGCGGCGGTTCTCGACGAGCCGCGGCGACTGTCCTCGTCGACCCGCAGGCTGGCCGCCCTCGGCCGGCTCCACCCGCCTGCCGTGATCGCGGCGGCCCGGCGGTACAGCGACCGGGTGGCCGCGCGGGCGAACCGCGTATTCGACACGGTGGACGTGCTGCTGACCCCGGTGACCCCGCGCCCCCCGCTTCGGGTCGGCGAACTGTACGAGCGCGGCTGGCTGACCACCCTGCTGGGGGCGCAGCGCTACACCGCGTTCGTGACACTGTGGAACCTGGCGGGCAACCCGGCGGCCGTGGTACCGGCCGCCCGCACCCACGACGGCCTCCCGCTCGGCGCACAACTGGTCGGCCGGCCCCACGACGAGTCGACCCTCCTCGCCCTGTCGGCCCAACTTGAGGCGGAGCACCCCTGGTCCCGACCGCGCC
This sequence comes from Streptomyces sp. NPDC058665, assembly GCF_042714995.1. Classification (NCBI taxonomy): domain Bacteria; kingdom Bacillati; phylum Actinomycetota; class Actinomycetes; order Kitasatosporales; family Streptomycetaceae; genus Streptomyces; species Streptomyces sp. NPDC058665. The sequence goes on along the minus strand of NZ_JBHXRX010000007.1, from coordinate 62,780 downwards.
CGCAGCTGGACTGACCGCGTGCGTGGACCGTTGTGAGGCTGATCAACCCGTGCTGCGACGCGGGGTGGCGGTGCCGTGCACACGCCGCGAATGGGCTCGGAACGCCTCTCCGGCCGCCTGCTCGATGACAGGCCGCACCTCCGGCGGCATGTTGGCCACCGCCCGCGCGACGATCCCGGGATCGCCTTCGTACATCATCATGCCGAACATGAGAGGAAGCAGCTCCTGAGGCGTGTCCTTGCCGCCCTCCTGAACACTCCGGTCCCACTCGTCGAGCGTGATGTACCTGTCGATCAGCGGAAGGACGCGCCGCTCCTCGTCGCCCAGGTGCTCGTACAGCGGGGGAAGCAGCTCTTCGAAGGTGCCCGCCAGCGCGTCGCGCGGACCCACGGCCGCGCTGTGACGCCACTCGTCCAGAAGCGCGGTCGCCTCTGTGTAGAGCCGGGCAACGCCCGCGTGTTGCTCCTCCATCGAGCGGACCACCGGTGCGATCTCCTCGGGGCCGCGCTCCAGCAGGACCGGCCAGAGGTACGCGTCCTCAGCGGCATGATGGTGATGGAGCACCGAAGCCACCAGCTCGGCGTGCCCGGCGACGACTCCCACCCGCTCCCGATCACCGGCCCCGACCTCGCGCACCAGGGCCGGAAGCAGCGAGAACTCCCGCCGGAGCATGGTGTGCACCATGTACATCTCGCGCGTGCTCACGCTCGGTTCCTCATCGGCCGTCACGTGCTTCACCGTGATCCCTTGGCGCACCACCGCGCAATAAGGTGCAATTGACCCGAAACGCCTTCTGGGTCACCTTAGATCAGCACGTGCCGCGGACCATGATCAACGAATCAGCCAAGGACCGCCGCCCGGACACACAGCACGTCGGGAAGGTGCGAGGCGAGTTGCTGCCAGGTGTCGCCGTCGTCCGCGCTCGCGTAGACCTCGCCGTTGCGGTTGCCGAAGTAGACACCGGCCGGGTCCGCGTCGTCCGTGCACAGCGCGTCGCGCAGCACCGTCCCGAAGTGGTCGCCGTCCGGCAGCCCCGTGGTCAGGGCCTCCCACGTCTCGCCCGCGTCGCTCGTACGGTAGATCCGGCAGCGCCGGCCGGCGGGGACCCGGTCGGAGTCGGCCTGGATCGGGAACACGTACGCCACGTCGCCCCGGTGCGGATGGGCCGCGACGGCGAAGCCGAAGTCGGACGGCAGACCGGAGCCGATGTCCTTCCAGTTGGCGCCCGCGTCGTCGCTGCGGAACACGCCCCAGTGGTTCTGGAGGTAGAGCCGGTCCGGATCGACCGCGTCCCGGGCGATCTTGTGGACGCACTGGCCGAACTCCGGGTCGGGATCGGGCAGGAAGACCGCCGACACGCCCTTGTTGGAGGGCGCCCAGCTCGCGCCGCCGTCCTGTGAGCGGAACACGCCCGCGGTCGACACCGCGACCGTCACCGCGTCCGCGTCCCTGGGGTCGGTCACGACCGTGTGCACCGCCTCGCCGCCACCGCCCGGCACCCACTGCGAACGCGTCGGGTGCTCCCAGAGCGTCCGGACCAGCTCGAAGGTCTCGCCCCTGTCGTCGGAACGGAACAGCGCGGCAGGCTCGGAGCCCGCGTACACGACGTCCGGCGCGGCGGGGCCCGCCGGATGCAACTGCCAGACCCGCTCCAGCGACGCGCCGGTGTCCTTGGGGAACTTCACGGCCGGTTCGCTCGGCTCGCTCCAGCTCGCGCCGAGATCGTCGGAGTGGAACACGGACGGTCCCCAGTGCGCGCTGTCCCCGCCGACCAGCAGGCGCGGTACGGCGTGCCGGGTGTCGATCCCGATCGAGTAGACCGCCTGTGCGTTGAAGTGCGGTCCGTCGAACTCCCACCGCCCGCCGCGCCTGCGGCCGATGAAGAGTCCCTTGCGTGTGCCCACGGTGAGCAGTACGTCGTTGGTCATGGCGGATACCTCCGAAGACGCCGTTGTCCCAGACTCCGGACAGTCTGCACCCACCCACTGACAACGCACCTCCGGAGGACGCCGGCCCCCCGGGCCGAAGGCCAGGAGGCCGGCGCGCGGCCTTCGGCTCAGCCGTCGGCCCGGCCGACCGTCCCCAGACGTGCCATTTCCTCGTCCGAGAGCCGGAGCGCGCCCGCCGCCACGTTCTCCGCGAGGTGCTTGGGGTCGCCCGTCCCGGGGATGGCCAGTACGTGCGGGCCCTGGGCCAGCGTCCACGCCAGCCGTATCTGCGCGGGCGATGCGCCGTGCGCCCGCGCGACGGCGAGCACCGCTTCGTCGTCCGTCGCGCCGGCGCCCGACTCGCGCCCGCCGCCCGCGATGGCGAAGAACGGTACGTAGGCGATCTCCAGGTCACCGCACTCCCGCAGGAGCTTCTGATCCGCGCCCGGCGCGTCCACGCTGTAGGAGTTCTGCACACAGACCACCGGTGCGATGACCCTGGCTTCGGCCAGTTGCTCGGAGGTCACGTTCGACACGCCGAGATGACGGACGAGCCCGGCGTCCCGCAGCTCGGTCAGCGCGCCGAAGTGCTCGGCCACCGAGCGGGTCGCCCAGCTCTGCGGCAGACGCAGATTCACCACGTCCAGGTGATCACGGCCGAGCTGGCGCAGGTTCTCCTCGACCTGACCGCGCAACTGCCCCGGCTCGGCCCACCACCACTCGCCCGAGGGGTTCCGGCCCGGCCAGACCTTGCTGGTGATGACCAGATCGTCGGGGTACGGCGCGAGCGCGGTGTTGATCAGCTCGTTGGCGGAGCGCGTCGCGGAGAAGTAGAACGCGGCGGTGTCGATGTGGTTCACGCCGAGCTCGACGGCCTGCCTCAGTACGGCTGTCGATCTCTCGCGGTCGCTCCGCCCGCCGCCGCGACCGAAGGGAACGCCGCCGGTCAGGCGCATGGCGCCGAACCCGACGCGGTTGACGGTCAGGTCGCCGAGCCGCCAGGTACCTGCGGCCGTCGCGGGGCGGTCACGCGTGTCGGACATGGATCTCCTCTGTAAGTAGGTAGGAAGGAAGAGCGGGCAGGCTGTCCGGGCACGACCCGGATCCGGGCACGAAAAAAGCCTCCCCGGCGGATCGGAATCCGCGCAGACAAGAGGCTTGATCGACAACGCATCCTAGCAGTCCGCTCCCGTCGGCGGCGCGGCTACGTACCCGACGGCCCCCGCTCCCCGCGCGCCGCCGCCAGCAGACCCTCCCAGTCCGGGATCTTCACCGACCGCCGCCCCAGCTCCGCGCCCAGCGCCGCCTCCGCGTCCTCGATCGCCAGCCAGCCCGGCCATTCCACCGGGTGGTGCCCCGCCGCGCGGAGCGCGTCGAGCGGGTCCCCGTCGATCCGGCGTGCGCCCAGCGCGGGCGCGTCAGCGAGGAGCGAGGAGACCGTCTCCTTCGCGCACGACCGATTGGTGCCGATCACCCCCGTCGGCCCGCGCTTGATCCACCCCGCCACGTACTCGCCGGGCGACGCCGCCCCATCCCTCAGCACCCGGCCCGCACGGTGCGGCACCGTGCCCGTCGCCTCGTCGAAGGGCAGCCCGGCGATCGGCACCCCCCGGTAGCCGACCGCACGCAGGACGAGCCCCGCCTCGATGTCCTCGTACGCCCCCGTGCCCCGCACCCCGCCCTGCCCGTCGGGAGCGGTGCGCTCGAACCGTACGGCCGTCACCCGTCCGTCGTCGGTCCCGAGCAGCTCCACCGGGCGCAGGAAGAACCGCAGGTGGATCCGGCGCGCCCGGCTCTGGTCGGGCGCGCCGGCCCAGCCGCGTACAACGTCCACGTTGCGCCGGTTGACGGCCGCCGGCGGCCGCGCGGCGGGCGTGGGCGGCCCGGACCCGGTGCGGTCCGCCGGGGCCGGGGCGTACGCCGGATCGAGCGCCAGGTCGGCGGGCTCCACGCGCACCTCGGCCGAGGGCAGCGCGCCCAGTTCACGCAGTTCCTTCGTGGTGAACTTCGCCTGCGACGGACCCCGCCGACCCACCATGTGCACGTCTCTGACCGCGCTCCCGGCCAGCGCGCCGAGCGCCGGGTGCGGTACGTCCGTCGGCCGGAAGTCCTCCGCCCCACGGGCCAGGACGCGCGCCACGTCGACGGCGACATTGCCCACGCCGATCACCACGACCGACCGCGTACCGAGCCCGAAGCCGCCCGGTACGGCGTCGGGGTGCGCGCTGTACCAGGACACGAAGTCCGTCGCCGAGTGGCTGCCGGCCAGCTCCTCGCCGGGGATGCCGAGCCGCCGGTCGCGGGCGGCGCCGACGCAGTAGACGACCGCGTGGTAGAGCCTGAGGAGTTGTTCGGGTGTGAGGCCCTCCGCGCCGATCTCGACGTTGCCCAGGAAGCGGACGCGTTCGTGCTCCAGCACCGAACGCAGCGTGTTCTGGAGCGACTTGATCTTCTCGTGGTCGGGCGCGACGCCGTAGCGCACCAGCCCGTACGGGGCGGGGAGCCGGTCCAGGACATCCACCAGGACGCCGGGCACCGACGACTGCTGGACGAGGGCCTGGGCGGTGTAGACCCCGCTGGGGCCCGATCCGACGACGGCGACGCGCGGCACGGCGCACTCCTTCCGGCAGGAGACCTCCAGCATCGCACCGGCGCGCGGGGCTGAGGAGTACGCGGACCCGTCGCGTCGGGGGCGTCGCGCCCGGTGGGGGTAGGCCAGTGCGCTGACCGAGTGCGATGCGCGCCGAGGGCGGGTGTGCCACGGGGGAGGGGAAGAATTGCCTGATTAAGTGGTGAATGTGTCAGAACCTGAGATGACTTCCGCCGCCGAGCCCGCGACACCTGCCTGGCCCCGGTGGGAGGTGCAGGGGTACGGCACGGTCACCTGCGACACCCCGCCGGGCCGCCGGTGCGAGCTTCCGAGACACGAACTGGTACCGCCCTGGGTCGACATCCGGCTGACGTTCGCCGACGGGGCGCGCGTCGACGTACTCGCCGTCCTGCGGGACGGCGTCGTCGCCGTCGAGGACGCGCAGGCCGATCCGCCGCTGCCGCTGGACGACCTGACGGAGCTGCGCGCCTGGATCGAGGCACCCGTCGAGTACGCCTGCCGCGTGGTGGCGGGACAGCATCATGTGGAGGCAGGCCCGGTCGCGGGCGACGCGGCGGCAGCGGCGCCGAGACCGGCGGTGAGGCCCGCGGCCGGCACCGCGGAACCGGCGGTGGCCGTGACGGCGGAGGGCGAGGGCTACGAGTACGAGGGCGGCCCGTCGGGCGCCGACGCGGAGCTTCTGGAGGACGAGCCCGCGCCCGGCGGCCGGCACCGCGCCGACGACTCCGTGTCGTCCGACCGCGCGGACCGGCGCGGTGTCGCGGAGACGTACCGCAGGGCACAGCAGTTGGGCCAGGACCCGGTCCTCGCGGTGATGTGCGCGACGGGGTACGGGCGCCGCAAGTCGCTCAGCGTCATCGCGAGCGCCCGCGACGACGGCTATCTGACGCCGCGTCACCGCCGCCGCTGACCCGACCCGGCACGGGACGCCGTAGAGGGCCCCGGACGTGCGTCACAGCGAGCGCATCCGGTTGATCTCGGACGTCTGCTGCGCGATCACATCGCTTGCCATCTCTTCGAGTTGGACGTTGTTGCCCCCGGAGAGGGCCTCGGTCGCCATCGTGACCGCACCCTGGTGGTGCGTGACCATCAGGCTGATGAAGAGGTCGTCGAACGCCTTCCCCTTCGCCGCCCGCAGCTTGGCCAGTTGGGCGTCGGTGGCCATGCCCGGCATGTCCGTCGCGCCGTGGTCGTGGCCGCCTTCCTTCTTCGCCTTCTCCTCGCCGCCGTTGAGCTTCAGCCAGCCCTCCATGGCGCCGATCTCCGGTTTCTGCGACGCGGAGATGCGCTCGGCGAGCCGCTTGACCTGACCGGATCCGGCGCGGTCCGGGGCGAGTTCGGTCATCACCAGCGCCTGGCTGTGGTGCTGGATCATCATCGTCGCGTAGCCGAAGTCCGACGCGTTGGGTGTGTTGTCCGGGATCTCCTTCGCCGCCTCCTCGGGGGAGAGTGTCCTGGACTTCTCACCCGGCTTGCCCGGGGCGACCACCTGCCCCGTGGCGTCGCTCTTGGTCTCGCTCTTCTTGCCGTCGTCGCCCGAGTCACAGGCTCCCAGGGCGAGTAGAGCGGCCATGGCCACCGCTGCCACGACAGGCCGGAGGACACGCGGTCTCCTGGTCCGGATCAACACGGTGACCTCCTGTGGTACTTGACGTGTATCGGGCACGTTGTCAGGGACTTTCCTAACACGCTTCCGGACGCGAGTGATCAAAAACTTTCATTACATCTAGGTTGCCATCTGTTGAGATGTACATGTGAAGGACGATACTGCCGACGTCCGTAAGCCGTTCAACTGGGAACGGATACAAGGGAGGACGCAGTGACTTCGTTGCACACCACCCGCGTGCGGCGCAGACGTCTGGGCGTGGCGGCAGCCGCTGCCGCCGGGCTCTTCGCCACGCTGCTGGCCGCCGGACCGGCGGTCGCGACACCCGACCCCGGTGACAAGCCGGCCAAGGAAGAGACTTCCAAGAGCCAGCAGGCCGAGGCCAGGAAGGCCATAGAGAACAACGACATACCCGGCGTGGACGAGATCATCCACAGTGACAACATGTCACACGTCGCCAACGTCCCCAAGGAGCACCTGAAGGGGACCAACTCGGACATCGCGTTCCAGGGGAAGTACGCCTTCTCCGGGAACTACGACGGCTTCCGGATCTTCGACATCAGCAAGCCGTCGAAGCCCAAGACGGTCGCACAGGTCCTGTGCCCCGGTGGTCAGAACGACATATCCGTCTCGGGAGACCTGCTCTTCCTGTCGACGGACGCCTCGCGCAGTGACAACTCCTGCTCCAGCGTCTCCCAGCCGGCGACGGAGAAGTCCTCCTGGGAGGGCATGAAGATCTTCGACATCAGCGACAAGCGCAACCCCGAGTACGTCGCTGCCATCGAGACCGCGTGCGGCTCGCACACGCACACGCTCGTGCCCGAGCGCAAGAACGTGTACGTGTACGTCTCCTCGTACTCGCCCAGCACCACGTTCCCGGACTGCCAGCCGCCGCACGACGGGATCAGCATCATCAAGGTGCCCCGCAAGGCGCCCGAGGAGTCGAAGATCGTCGACTTCCCGGTGCTCTTCCCGGACGGCGGCAACCCCGGCGCGCCCACCAACCCGGGCGTCTCGGCCACCACCGGCTGCCACGACATCACGGTGCTGCCCTCCAAGGACCTCGCCGCCGGCGCGTGCATGGGTGACGGCATCCTGTTCGACATCGAGGACCCGGAGGCGCCGAGGATCATCGACCGCGTCCAGGACAACGTCAACTTCGCCTTCTGGCACTCCGCGACGTTCAACCAGGGCGCCAACAAGGTCGTCTTCACCGACGAGCTCGGCGGCGGCGGCGCGGCCACCTGCAACGAGGAGATCGGTCCGAAGCGCGGCGCGGACGGCATCTACGACATCGCCGGCAAGGGCGACAAGCGGAAGCTGGTCTTCAAGAGCTACTTCAAGATCGACCGTCCGCAGGCGGACGCCGAGGTGTGCGTGGCGCACAACGGCTCGCTGATCCCGGTCAAGGGCAAGGACATCATGGTCCAGGCCTGGTACCAGGGCGGCATCTCGGTCTGGGACTTCACCAACTCGTCGAAGCCGAAGGAGATCGGCTACTTCGAGCGCGGCCCGGTCACCCTCGACCAGGTCACCACGGCCGGCCCCTGGTCGGCGTACTACTACAACGGCTACATCTACTCGAACGACATCGCCAAGGGTCTGGACGTCATCAAGCTCGACGACCGCCGGACGGACGAGGCGAAGAAGGTGCGGATGGACGAGCTCAACGTCCAGACGCAGCCTGACTACTTCGAGGACTTCCGCCGCTGACCGGAGCGGTCGGCCGCTGACGCGGTCGGCCGGACCGGCAGGGTGACAGTCAGACGTTCCGCCGGGCGGGCTCCCCGCCCGGCGGGGCGTGGTAGTCCGGATCAAGACCGAACCGCTGGAACAACTCGTCCCGCAGGCTGACCAGCGGCATACCCGCCCCCGGCAGCAGAATCGCGAACACGGCGCCCATCATCAGCGCACGCAGCAACGGATAGTCGCGGTCCACGTCGTCCGACCCGTAACGCACCATCGTCTCGCGCAACAGCTCGGCGAGGCGCTGCTGTTCGGAGCACTGGACGAAGCCCTCGGCCTGGAGTATGCCCGCCATATGGGCCCGCATCAGGACCGGATGGTCGACCGTGAGACCGAGGACGGAGTCGATGGCACGCGCCAGCAGCTCATGGCCGTCGTCCGTACGGGGCTCGCGCTCCAGGGCCGCCTGGAGCGTCCGGTGCATCAGCCGGTGCACGGCCGACTGGAACATCTGGCGCTTGCCGGGGAAGTAGTACGAGACCAGTCCGCGTGCCGCACCGGCCCGGTCGGCGATGTCGGCCAGGGTCGTCCCGTCGAATCCGCGCTCCTCGACAAGATCCACGGTGGCCTGCAGAAGCCGCTCGCGGGAACGCCGACGAAGTTCTTCATTGACCGATGCGCTTCGCGGGGACATGCTGGACTCCTGCGTTGACTGGCTCCTAGCCAGTATACTCAGCACGCCCCCGCCGCCCGATCCGTCGGGCCTGGTCGGCGTGGGACGAGGCTGTCTGTCTTGGGCGACGCGGGGGATCGTCCAAGACGGACAGCGAAGCGCCCGGTGTGAGGCGCACACTCCCGTCGTCGTGAAAGCAGTCAAGGCCGCTCTCTGATGCCGAATTGCAAAATTTCGCAATTCAATAGATGCTTTGTTGCTGTGTTGGCTGCATTCGCGATCGGTAGGGGAAGTCGAGGGGCCGTGTCCGTTCCGCTGTATCAGGCCAAGGCAGAGTTCTTCCGGATGCTGGGGCATCCGGTGCGGATACAGGTGCTGGAGCTGCTGCAGGACGGGCCCGCGCCGGTGCGTGAGCTGCTGGCCGCGGTCGAGGTGGAGCCCTCCAGCCTGTCCCAGCAGCTCGCGGTACTGCGGCGGTCGGGCATCGTCACCTCCCGGCGCGAGGGCTCGACGGTCGTCTACGCGCTCGCCGGCGGTGACGTCGCCGAGCTGATGCGCGCCGCGCGGCGGATCCTGACCGAGATGATCGCGGGACAGCACGAGTTGCTGGCGGAGCTGCGGGAAACCGAGGTCACCGCGCGATGAGGATGCCGCTCGGCCGGGTCGGAGCCCGGCTCGTCGCGCTGCTGCCCGGCCGGACCGATCTGGCGGAGACGCGCCGCGACCCGCGCCGGGACCTGCTGGCAGGGCTCACGGTCGCGATCGTGGCACTGCCGCTCGCGCTCGGCTTCGGCGTCTCCTCCGGCCTCGGCGCCGAGGCGGGGCTGGCGACCGCGGTCGTCGCGGGGGCGCTCGCCGCCGTGTTCGGCGGCTCCAATCTCCAGGTGTCCGGTCCGACCGGCGCGATGACGGTGGTGCTGGCACCGATCGTCGCCGCGCACGGCCCGTCCGGGGTGCTGACCGTCGGGCTGATGGCGGGATGCATGCTCGTCGCGCTGGCGGTGCTGAGGGCCGGGAAGTACATGCGGTACGTGCCCGCGCCGGTCGTCGAGGGCTTCACCCTCGGCATCGCGTGCGTCATCGGACTCCAGCAGGTCCCGAACGCCCTGGGCGTGCCCCAGCCGGAGGGCGACCGGGTGCTCGTCGTCACCTGGCGCGCCCTGCGGGAGTTCGCCGGGAACCCGAACTGGACCAGCGTCGCCTTCGCCCTGGCGGTCGCCGCCGTCATGCTGCTCGGCGCCCGCCTGCGGCCCACGATCCCCTTCTCCATCCTCGCGGTGATCGCGGCCACCGTCGTCGCCCAGGCCGCCGGACTCGACGCGGCCAGGCCGATCGGCGACCTTCCTTCCGGGCTGCCAGCCCCCTCCCTCTCCTTCCTGGACCCCGGCGCTCTCGGCTCCCTGCTCGCCCCGGCGGTGGCGGTCGCCGCACTGGCGGCTCTGGAATCGCTGCTGTCGGCATCGGTGGCCGACGGCATGACGGTGGGTCAGAAGCACGACCCCGACCGGGAGTTGTTCGGCCAGGGGCTCGCCAACATGGCCGCTCCCCTCTTCGGGGGCGTACCGGCGACCGGCGCGATCGCGCGGACCGCGGTCAACGTCCGTACGGGCGCCAGTTCCCGGCTCGCCTCGCTCACCCACGCCGCGATCCTGGCGGTGATCGTCTTCGCGGCGGCGCCCCTGGTCTCCCGGATTCCGCTCGCCGCGCTGGCCGGTGTGCTGCTGGCCACCGCCATCCGCATGGTCGAGGTCGGCTCGCTGCGGGCGATGGCCGGGGCCACCCGTTCCGACGCCCTGATCCTGGTGGTGACGGCCGCTGCCACGCTCGCACTCGACCTCGTGTACGCGGTGCTCATCGGTCTGGTGGTCGCGGGAGCCCTGGCGCTGCGCGCGGTGGCCATGCAGGCCCGCCTGGACCAGGTACCCCTCGACCGCGGCGACCACAGCGCCGAGGAACACGCGCTGCTGGCCGAGCACATCGTGGCGTACCGGATCGACGGGCCGCTGTTCTTCGCCGCCGCGCACCGGTTCCTGCTGGAGCTGGCCGAGGTCGCCGATGTCCGCGTGGTCATTCTGCGTATGTCGAGAGTGACGACCATCGACGCCACCGGCGCCCTCGTCCTCAAGGACGTGGTGGACAAGCTCAACCGGCGTGGTGTGGTGGTGATGACCTCCGGGATACGTGCCGGCCAGCGCCAAGTCCTGGATTCTGTGGGCGCGTTGGAGCTCCTGCGGACGGAGGGGGGCGAGTACGCCAGCACGCCCGAGGCGATCCGGGGCGCGCGGGACCACCTGGAGGGCGCCGGTGTGATGCCGCCCCTCCCCGCCCGTAAGTCCCGGCCGGCCGGCGAGGAAACCGGGGAAAGGGTCGGATGAGCACTGCCGGGTGACGCCTGCGTACGAGTTGCTAATCTCGGCAATTGTTGAGGTTCTCACCGTGGATGCGGTGCGCCGAGGGCCAGCCGGTGGGGCCGTACCGCTGTATCGGGGAGGTAGCGCCACGATGAGTACGCCGCTGTACCAGATGAAGGCCGAGTTCTTCAAAACGCTCGGTCACCCCGCGCGCATCCGCGTACTTGAGCTGCTGAGCGAGCGCGAGCACGCGGTCGCGGAGATGCTGCCCGAGGTGGGGATCGAGCCGGCGCATCTGTCGCAGCAGCTCGCGGTGTTGCGCCGGGCGAACCTGGTGGTGACCCGCAAGGAGGGCTCCACCGTGTACTACTCGCTGACCAGCCCGCATATCGCCGAGTTGCTCCGGGTCGCGCGGACCATCCTCCAGGGGGTGCTCGCGGGGCAGGCCGAGTTGCTCGCCGACCTCCAGGCGGGGCAGGCGCAGGCCAGGCCGCCGCTGTAGCGACGGCTGTACGCGGCTGTCAGGAGAGCCCCCGGCCGGCCAGGTCGATCACCAGGTCGCGGACCGCGTGCAGGGCCGGGTTGTCGTCGTTCGCGCGCCAGGCGACGACGAGTTCGACCGGCTCGCCCTCGATTCCTGTCACCGGGCGCAGCACAACGCCGTCCAGCCCGAGCGCCTCGGCCGCCCGGGGTACCAGCGCGAGCCCCAGCCCTGCTCGTACCAGCGCCAGGATCGTGTGCACCTGGCTGAGGTGGTGGACGTACCGGGGTGCGATCCCGGCACCGCGGAAGACGCCGACCAGCACCTCGTAGAAGTATCTGGCCTCGGCGGGTGAGTACATGACGAACGGCTCGCCGTCGAGGTCGCGCACGTGCGGCACCCGGTCCGGCGCGGCCAGTGGGTGCCCGGCGGGGATCGCGGCCAGCAGGCCCTCCCGATGCAGCGGGCGGTGATCGAGCCCGGTCCCGGGGACGGGCGGACGGACCAGGCCCAGGTCCAGCTGCCCGGAGCGCAGCTCCTCCATCTGTGTGCCGGAGACTCGTTCGCGCAGCACCAGATCCACGCCAGGCAGCTGGGCGTGGATGCCGCCGACGATGGCGTCGAGCACCGAGTGCGCCGACGATGCCGTGAAACCCAGGGCCACTGTCCCGATTTCGCCTGACGGCACCCTGCGTACTGACAGGGCCGCGTGCTCGGACAGCCCGAGGATGCGCCGGGCGTCGCCCAGGAACGCCCGGCCCGCCGCGGTGAGCCGGACGGAGCGGCCGATCCGGTCGAACAACTCGACGTCCAGCTCGCGTTCCAGCAGTTGGATCCGCCGGGACAGCGGGGGCTGGGTCATCGACAGCCGCTCCGCCGCGCGGCCGTAGTGCAGTGTCTCGGCGACAGCGACAAAGCTTTCAAGCTGACTCAGGGTAAACATCGATCCAGTATAGGTATCAGTCGATCCCCAAGAAGTGTTGGACGTGCATCGTTTTGGTTCCTATGGTTCATCCCAGTCGATGTCTCAAAAGCCACCCCCGAGAGGAAACACCGATGCCCGCCTTCACCCAAACCGAGCTTGCCGAACGCCTCGGATCCGGGCTGCTGTCGTTTCCCGTCACCCACTTCACCCGCGATCTGGCGTTCGACGAGCCCGCCTACCGGGAGAACATCGTCCGCCTGGGCAAGCACGAGATAGCCGGGCTGTTCGCCGCCGGCGGTACGGGCGAGTTCTTCTCCCTGACCCCCCAGGAAGTCGGCACCGTGGTCCGAGCCGCTGTCGACAGCGCGCCCAAGGGCACTCCGATCATCGCCCCGGCCGGCCACGGCACCGCGCAGGCGGTCGAGATGGCCCGCGATGCCGAGGCGGCGGGCGCCGACGGCCTGCTGCTGTTCCCGCCCTACCTCACCGAGGCCTCACCGGACGGCCTCACCGCGCATGTACGCGCGGTCTGCGAAGCCACTTCGCTGGGTGTGGTGGTTTACAGCCGCGCGAATGCGGTGTACACATCCGACACAGTGGCCACGCTTGCCGATAACTGTCCGAATCTGATCGGTTTCAAGGACGGTGTCGGCGACCTGGAGGAGATCACGCGGATCCACTCACGCCTCGGCGACCGCCTGGTCTTCATCGGCGGGCTGCCGACGGCGGAGGCGTTCGCGCTGCCGTACCTGGAGTTGGGCGTCACGACCTACAGTTCGGCGATCTTCAACTTCCTGCCCGAGTTCGCCCTGGCCTTCTACGGCGCCGTGCGAGCGGGGGACCGTACGAAGGTGCGCCGGCTGCTCGACGAGGTCGTGCTGCCCTACACCGCGATCCGCGACCGTAAGGCGGGCTACGCGGTGAGCATCGTCAAGGCCGGCATGGATCTGACCGGACATCCGGCGGGTCCGGTGCGGCCGCCGCTGACCGACCTCGACGAAGCCGAGCGTGAACTGCTGGCCGGTGTCATCGCGGCGTCGCGTACCGCCACGGCCGCCGCCACCGTCTGACGTCACCGAACTGTCGAAGTGCAAGGAGACACCCGTGTCCGCTCTCCCCCCGACCGGCCCCACCGGCGCCATGGTCATCGGAGCTGAACCCGTCATCGGTACGGGTGAGGAGATCCGGTCCGTCGATCCCCGCACCGGCGCGGCTCTCGACCCCGGCTACCGCACGGCATCGGCCGAGCACGTCGAGCGGGCCTGCGCGCTGGCGAAGCGGGCTTTCCCGGCCTTCCGCGCCACCGGCGCCGAGCGACGCGCCGGATTCCTCGACCGGATCGCCGAGCTGCTCGACGAGCGCCGGGATCCACTGGTGGAGCGCGCCCACGCCGAGACCGCGCTGCCCCGTCCCCGGCTCACCGGCGAAGTGGGCCGCACCAGCGGTCAGCTGCGCCTGTTCGCCGCGGAGCTGCGGGGCGGGATCTGGCAGGGCGCCCGTATCGACCCGGCACGGCCCGGCCGTGAACCGCTCCCACGCGCCGACATCCGGCAACGCCGGATCGCGCTCGGCCCGGTCGCGGTGTTCGGGGCCAGCAACTTCCCGCTGGCCTTCTCCACCGCGGGGGGCGACACGGCGTCGGCGCTGGCCGCCGGGTGCCCGGTCGTCGTCAAGGCGCATCAGGCCCATCTGGGTACCGCGGAGCTGGTGGCGCGGACGATCGCCGAAGCGGCGGCCGACACGGGTATGCCCGAGGGCGTGTTCTCCCAGCTCGTCGGCGGTGGGACTGAGGTGGGCGCCCGGCTCGTCAAGGATCCGCGGATCCGTGCCGTGGGCTTCACCGGGTCCCGCGCGGGCGGGCTGGCGATCGCGGCCATGGCCGCGGCCAGGCCGGTGCCGATCCCCGTGTACGCGGAGATGAGCAGCATCAATCCCGTGCTGCTGCTGCCCTCGGCGCTCGAATCCCGTGGCGCCGAGCTGGGTGCCGCCTTCGCTGGATCGCTGACACTCGGCGCCGGACAGTTCTGCACCAACCCCGGTCTGGTGCTGGCGGTCGAAGGACCTGGCCTCGACCTGTTCATGAAGGCCGCGGCCGAAGCCGTCGCCGCGGACGCCGGAGCCACCATGCTCACCACGGGCATCGCCGACCACTACGCCGCCACCGGTGACGCCCTCGCTGCCCGGGAGGGCGTAGAGGAGTCCGCACACGGCGGCCGGCCCCCCAGCGCGGCTCGCGGCCGTGCCCGGCTGCTGACTGTCGACGGCGCCCGGTTCGCCGCCGACCCGCGGCTGCAGACCGAGGTCTTCGGCGCGACGTCCCTGATCGTCCGATGCGCGGACGCCTCCGGGCTGACGGCAGCGGTCGAGGCGCTGGAAGGCCAGCTCACCGCGACCGTGCACGCCGACGAGGCCGATCATCCACTCGCCGCGACCCTCCTGCCGCTCCTGGAGGAGCGGGCGGGCCGCGTCCTGTTCGACGGCTGGCCCACCGGGGTCGAGGTCGGACACGCGATGGTGCACGGCGGGCCGTTCCCGGCCACGACCGACCCTCGCAGCACTTCCGTGGGAACGCTCGCGATCGAGCGCTTCCTGCGACCCGTTGCCTACCAGGACGTGCCGACCGCGCTGTTGCCTGCTGAGCTTCGTGACGAAAATCCGCTCGGTGTATGGCGCCGGCTCGACGGTGAACCCGGTCGAGACGCCCGCGCCCTCGACAGCGCCGGCTGACCGGTGGGCCAGGTGAGGCACCTGTCCACCTGGCCGAGGTCCGGCCACGCCGGCCACACCCGCGACTGCCCAGTGGCAACCCTTCCAATGATGTGAGGACGCAATGACACCGCGATGGCTCTCGCCGTCCCCATCGGCGCGCCGGATACCGGCCGCGTCGCCCCTCCCCGCCGCAGATTCCTGTTGGCGTACACGCCCCCGGCCGACAGCCGCGGTCCAGTCCGCGCACGGCGCGCCCTTTGACGGGAGATTCCGCGATGGCCACTCCTGAAGTCAGTGAAGCCGGTCCGGCGGAGCTGCGTCGGACCTCGCCCGAGTCAGCACTCGGCGACCCGACGGCAGCCAAGCCGAGAATGCTCAGCCGTGACTCGATCGCGGTCGGTGCCAAAGCGATCGCCGGGATCGTCGGACTCTTCGTCGTCTGGCAGCTCCTGGTGGTCGTCTTCGACCCGCCGGAGTACCTGGCCGTCGGGCCTCTCGCGGCCTTCGCGGAGCTGATCGACCGGCCCGAGTACTTCGCGAGCAACACCTTCGTCACCTTGCAGGAGGCGCTCGCCGGCTTCGCGCTCGGCACCGCGCTCGGGGTCCTGTGCGGCGCCGCGCTGCATTACTCAAGCACCGTGCGCAGCTTCCTCTACCCCGCGCTCATCGCGATCGACACCATCCCCAAGGTGGCGCTCGCACCGCTGTTCATCGTGTGGTTCGGATTCGGCTTCGAGTCGAAGGCGTTCGTCGCGATGGCCATCGCCTTCTTCCCCCTGGTGATCAACACCTATGACGGCCTGAGCGCGGTTCCCCACGAGCTGCAGGAACTCGCGCGGATCAACAAGGCGTCGTCGTGGAAGAAGATGATGAAGATCGACTTCATCTACGCGATCCCCTCGATCTTCTCCGGAGCGAAGATCTCCATCTCGCTCGCCGTGGGCGGAGCGGTCGTCGGTGAGTTCATCGCCGGCTCCAAGGGACTGGGTTACGTCATCCTCCTCGCCAACAGCCAGGTCGACCTCCCGTCGATGTTCGCGGCCTTCATCGTGCTCGCCGCCATCGCCCTCGCGTTGTTCTTCATCGTCGACTTCGCGGGACGGAAGCTGGCCCCGTGGAAGAACCACGCGAAGTGAGCGCGGGATCGGAGACTCGAATGCGTAACTCGATCCGCGGGATCTCCGCGATCACCGGGATGGTGCTCCTCACGACCCTGTCGGGCTGTGTGAGCAGCGGCGGGAAGAACTCGATGACCCTCATGCTCGATGTGGGGTACCTGCCGAAGCACGCCCCGTTCATCTCCGCGATCGAGCGCGGTTTCTTCAAGGAGGAGGGCCTCGACGTCACGGTCATGCCGGGGTCCGGTTCGACCAACACGGTCACCTCCGTCGTCACCGGCAAGGTCGACGCCGGCTGGGCCGACTTCGGTGCCACCGTCACCGCCCAGGGCAGGGGCGTCAAGGTCAAGCAGGTCAACCTCCTGCAGGCCAGGTCCGCCTACGCGGTCGTCGGACTCGCGGGCACCGGGATCAAGGGATGGGACGACCTGCGGGGCAAGACCGTCGCCACCGAGGGCGGCGGTGCGATGACCGCGATGTGGCCGTTCGCGATGAGCAAGCTGGGGCTCAAGGAAGGCGATGTCACCGTCGTCCCCGCATCCAGCGCGTCGAAGATCCCCGGACTGCTCGCCGGTCAGTGGGACGCCAACCTCGCCCTGTACGTCTCCGACCAGCCGGCCATCGACGCACTTGGCCGGAAGGCCGTCGTACTGAAGTGGTCCGACCTGGGCATCGACCTCTACGGCAACGGGATCGTCGCCTCCGACGAGAAGCTCAAGAAGGATCCCGATCAGATCCGGCGGTTCAACCGGGCGATGCAGAAGGGATTCCTGTGGGCGTGCGGCCACCCGGCCGACGCCGCGAAGGACTTCCAGAAACAGGTCTCGGGCTACGAGACCAAGACCATCACCCTCGCGATCAACGCTCAGTGCGCTCTCAACCGGGGCACCGGTGAGTCGGTGAACCAGTACGGCGTCATGGACGACGCGGGAGTCCAGAAAATCATCGACGTCGCCCGGAAGTTCCTCGGCCTGAAGCAGGGCAGCAACCTCACCCCCGAGGACGTTTACAGCAACGCGTACCTCACGCCGCTGAACTCCACAGAGACCATTCAGGCCCCGTGACGGCCGGACGGAGAGTCACATGAACACTCAGCCGAACAACGAGTACGCCATCTCGGTCAACAACGTGAGCAAGACCTACCGTTCCCGGAACGGTCAGGCCAACACAGTGCTCAAAGGGCTGGACTTCCATGTGAAGCCGGGCCAGTTCGTCTCGATCGTCGGACAGTCGGGCAGCGGCAAGACCACGCTGCTCAAGACGGTCTCCGGCCTCCAGGAGCCCACCGAGGGCGAGATCCTGGTCAAGGGACGGCCGATCCGCGACGGGATCGAGGACATCGCGATGGTGTTCCAGAGCCCCGTGCTCCTGCCGTGGCGCAACAACCTCGACAACGTGCTGCTGCCCCTGGAGTTCCGCGGCGCCCGCACCGACGAATCGCGCCGCTACGCCCAGGAACTGCTCGACATGGTGGGTCTGGGCAACAAGACCAAGCAGTACTCCTACGAGCTCAGCGGCGGTATGCAGCAACGCGTGGCCATCTGCCGCGCGCTCGTCTCCCACCCCTCGCTGCTGCTCATGGACGAGCCCTTCGGCGCGCTCGACGCCATGACCCGCGACTCGATGAACTTCGAGATCCAGCGCATCTGGCGGACCACGGGATGCAGCGTCCTGTTCGTGACGCACAGCATCCCCGAGGCGGTCTGGCTCGGCGACCGCGTGGTCGTCATCGGCGACCGCCCCGGCCGGATCGTCGCCGACATCGCGGTCGACCTCCCGCGGCCCCGGGGCAAGGAGCACCGGTTCTCCGCGGCCTTCTCCGACTACACCACGGAAATCGAGTCCCACATCGGAGTCGTGACCGGAATCAGCTGACCGCCGCCGGCCCGGACACCGACACCGACATGAATAGCAAGGAGTACCCATGCTGAGCCTCACCGCAGACGCCTCGCAGGTCGAAGCGGCCTACGGACTCAACGCGCGCAAGAGCCTCCTGTTCTCCGCGATCCGCCTCGACTCCTACCCCTTCGTCGCACCGCTGATCGCACGGAAGGACGACCAGCAGTACCTGCTGGTACGCCAGCAGGAGCAGGGCAACGCCCTCTCCGCCGGGGTCCCGAAGGAGCAGATCAGGTTCTACGCCCCCTGGGTCACGATCGACCCGCGAATCGTCGCCGACACTCCCGCCGCGGAGTCCCTGACGAGCCTGGTGCGGGAACTCGCCGGCGGCGCCGCGGTGCACCTCGCCGCCGACGTCGTCTACAGCCACCACCTCACGCTGTCCGGCTCCGTCGAGTTGGTCGTCGCCGACCAGGACCCCACCCCGGTCACCGCCTACGAGCTCGATCTCGGAGAGGTCCTGGCGAGGTTCGTGGAGTGGCGTGAGACGGGCGTCCTCACCGCGCGCCGGCTCATCGAGAACGTCGAGCATCTCACCGGCCTGGCGGAGGAGTTCACCACCGGCGAGGACAGCCGGTTCTCCGCGCTGAAGACGCTGGCCGGGGACCGCTCTCTCGACGCGCTGCTCATCGCCGCGCCCCCCAACTTCACCGAGGCGACCGGGTTCCCGCAGCCGGACGGCGCGGTCGGTCTGTGGCTGGCCGGTCCGGAGAAGCTGATCGTGCTGGCGCCCGAGGGAACCCCCGGGGTCTCCGGGACGGCCGTCGGCCGCTTCCCGTCCATCGCCGCCGCTGTCCGGGCGCTGACCGACGGCGTACGGACCGGGGTCGAGGAGGAGTGGATCAGCGCCGGTCTGGCCCGCGAGCTGGAGCGCGAGGGCCTGGAACCGGTCCCGGTCTCGGCGGACCTCGGCCACTGGCGGGACATCCGTGACCACGAGGACCTCGCCTTCCAGGTCGTCGCCGCGCGGGCGAGTGTCTTCGCCATCGAGGAGGCGCTGGCCTGGGCGGAGGCGGGCCTCGACGCCGGCCGCTCGTTCACCGAGCTCGACATCAACGCGGTGTACGTCAAGAAGGTCGCCGAGTTCCGTACGGTCAACGAGATCCCCTTCGGTATCGAGCCGTACTTCACCAACCTCCACTCGTCGAACCGGATGCTCTTCCCCGGCCCGCCGGTCGACTACCCGATCAACGACGAGACGACCTGCATCCAGCTCGACGCCGGAGTGCGCGTCGTGTTCGACGGGGTCAACGTCGCCACCTCCGACATGGCCCGCTCGCTGCCCCGCACGGCGGCGGCGAAGGAGGCGTACGAGTTCTTCTTCGACGTGGTGCGTGAGGGCATCATCGGGCAGCTCAGGCCCGGCGTGGTGTGCGAGGACGTGCACGAGGGCACCCTGCGCTATCTGGCGCCGCACCTGGACCGGATGGTCCGGATCGGGATGCTCGGGACCGACGTCGACTTCAACACGGAGTACCGCAAGCGCAACGTCGGCCATCTCATGGGCAAGCAGGAGTCGTTCGCCAACGAACTCCGGCCCGGTTACAAGCATGTGCTCGGAGTCGGTTCGTACGGCGCCGCCGAGATCCCCTGGCGCTACGAGAACGCGGCGATCGGCACCGAGGACCTCTGGTACATCGGGCGCGACCGTACCTACATCGTGAGCATGCGATGACGGCCGGACCGATAGAGAACCGGGATGTGACATGACCGACGTGCAGGAGCGCCTCAAGGCGCTGTCCATCGAGCTTCCAGTGCTCGGGCCGCCCCGCTACGCCTATGAGGCGACCACCCGTTGGGGGAATCTGCTCTTCGTCTCCGGGCAGATCTCACGTACCGGCTCGGGCGAGACCCTGCGGGGCCGTCTGGGAGAGGACGCCACCGTGGCCGACGGGGTGACCGCCGCGAGAACCGCCGCGCTCAATCTACTGGCGCGCGTGGACGACGCGGTCGGTCTCGACAAGGTGGAGCGGATACTGAAGCTCAATGCCTGGGCGGCGAGTTCGCCCACCTTCGTGGACCAGCCGTCGGTGATCGACGGGGCGTCGCGGCTGTTGCTCGACGTCCTGGGCGACGCGGGCCGCCACGCCCGGACGGCCTTGCCGTCCCAAGTGCTGCCCCAGGGCGCGCTGGTGGAACTCGACGCCACGATCGCCATTCGCGGCTAGTGGGTGTCCGGGCCACAGGCCCGGCGAAGAGGGCCGGACGGCAGGGGGTGCCGTCCGGCCCTCAGCCGTGTTCAGAGGCAGGTCTTCAGGGTCGCCCACACCGCTTTTCCACCGGTGAGCGCCGAGTGGTCGGCACCCCACGCGTCGGCGAGCTCCTCCACGAGGAACAGTCCGCGTCCCGACTCGTCGTCGGGGCCAGGACCGCGTGGCCGGAGCCTGCCGCCCGCGTAGTCGTGGTCGTGCACCTCCAGGCGGAGACACCGGTCGGTCACGAGACCGATGCCGCACAGGATCCGGGTACTCGGCGTGTGGCGTACGGCGTTGGTGGCCAGCTCGGACATGAGCAGGATGGCGTCCGCGCACACTCCGTCAGGCAATCGCCAGGCGGTCAGTCTCGCGCTCATCGAGTGCCGTGCCACTCGGACACTGGAACGGTCTGCCGGAAGTTCGAGCCAGTGCGAACGATCCGGGCTTGCGACGTCCAGGAGCTGGGGGGAGCGAGTCGTGCGGGGGGACACGTTTGTCGCCTTCCGTCGGGGCGGGCGCAGTCATGAGACGCGGGGGGTGAGCAACAGGCCTGCCGGACAGGGGTGTTCCGGGACGGACTCCGGGACCGGACACGCCAAAGGGCGCCAACTCCAGAGACAGCGAAGGGTGTTGACGAGGGATGCCCTTACGGCGGGATCACTCACGTAGATAACTATGCTCGCAGACGGCTTCACGCTGCAACCGCCTCCCTGATAATTTCAGGAGGGTAAATCTGTCTGGCGACACCCCCAAGTCGCTGACAGACTCCTACGAGTGACGGACCCTCAGGAGGTAGGGCGTTGAGCGAAGCTCGTCCGGGTACGAGTACCGGTGCACCCACGGTTCTGCGCATGATCCTCGGCCGGCGGCTGCAGGACATGCGGCTGGGCGCGGGCGTGTCATTGGACGACGCGGCCAAGACCCTGCGTATGAAGCCGTTGAGCATCCGCCGTCTGGAGAAGGCGGAGGTCCCCCTCAAGCCTCTCTACGTGGAGAAGCTGCTCCAGACCTACGGGGCCCAGCAGCAGGAGATAGACGAGTTCATCACCCTCGCCGAGCAGGCCAACGAGCCCGGCTGGTGGCACGCGTACCGCGATGTGCTGCCCAACTGGTTCACCGCGTACGTCAGTCTGGAGACCGGTGCCCAGATGCTGCGCACCTACGAGCCCCACTACGTCACGGGGCTGCTCCAGACCTACCCGTACGCCCGTGGCGTGCTGCGCGGGGGTTTCCCCAACGAGAGCGAGGAAGACCTCGAACGGCGCGTCGACCTGAGGACGCGCCGGCAGGGTCTCCTGGAGAAGGACGGCGCGCCCACGCTGTGGGTGGTCATGGAAGAGGCCGTTCTGCACCGGGTGGTGGCCGGCGCGGAGGTCATGCGCGGCCAGATCGAGCGCCTCCTGGAGGTCTCGGAACTGGAGCACGTCAGCGTCGACGTCGTGCCGTTCACCGCGGGTGCCCACGTGGGGGCGTGCGCGCCTTTCACCTACTTCCGGTTCGAGGAGCCGGAACTGCCCGACATCGTCTACAGCGAGATCCTCTCCGGCTCCATGTATCTGGATCAGCGTTCCGATGTCGCGGCTCATCTGGAGGCGCACAACCGGATGTCCCTGCTGACGTCGTCCGCGACCAGCAAGGCGCTTCTCAACCGCATGCGCAAGGAGTACTCATGACCATCACGGATGGAAGTGTCTACAACGGGATGCCGGCGCTGGACCTCGGGGAGCACGGCTGGGAGTGCCCCTGGAGTGGACCCAACGGGGGCCAGTGCGTGGAGACCAAGCAACTCTCCGACGGCCGTGTGGCACTGCGGCAGTCGACGGATCCGGCCGGTCCCGCACTGATCTACACGCCGCAGGAGATCGCCGCGTTCGTCGCGGGAGTCAAGAAGGGGCTCGCCGATCACCTGGCGGTCGGCTGAACCAGGACACCAGCGGGAAGGATCCGCATCGGCCCCGGCCGCGGCCTGCCCGGTACCACACGCCCATCACTGAGGGGACAGAATGACCAACTCGCATGCCGCGCGGGACATCGACACCAGCAGGCCGCACTCCGCCCGCATGTACGACTACTACCTGGGCGGCAAGGACCACTTCGACGTCGACAAGCAGGCCGCCGAGATGGTGGCGGGCGCGTATCCCGGCATCTTCGTGTGCGCACGGGAGAACCGCGCCTTCATGCACCGGGCCACCCGCGTCCTCGCGCGTGAGCACGGCATCCGGCAGTGGCTCGACATCGGTACCGGCATCCCGACCGAGCCGAACCTGCACCAGGTGGCGCAGGCCGTCGTCCCCGACGCCCGGGTCGTCTACGCCGACAACGACCCGCTCGTACTCAAGTACGCCGAGCGCCTGATGCGGAGCACGCGTCAGGGCCGCACCACGTACATAGAGGCGGACGTCAACGACCCGCAGTCTCTTCTCGACGCCCCCGAACTCACCGAGGTGCTGGATCTGAGCCGGCCCGTGGGGCTGTCGCTGAACGCCCTCATGCACTTCGTCACCGACGCCCAGGACCCGTACGGAATCGTCAGCAGGCTGCTGGACGTCTTCCCCTCGGGCAGCGCCCTGGCCCTCAGCCACTGCACGCCCGACTTCGACCCGCCCACCTGGCAGAGGGTCACCGATATCTACACCAACGCCGGGACGCCCGTGCAGTTCCGCTCGCAGAAGGACGTCGCCCGCTTCTTCGACGGTCTCGAACTGCTCGATCCCGGTATCACCGTGGGCCACCGCTGGCGTCCCGACGTGGCGGACGTGAGTGCCGACACGACGGGCACGCCAACGGACGCCGAAGTCAGCCTGTGGACCGGCCTGGCGATCAAGCCCTAGTCGCGTGAGGTCTGGGGGCGTGAGGTCTGGGGGCGTGCCGCGTCCAGTGGTTGGAAGTGGTGGGCGAGCGTCCAGGCGCCCACGCGGCTGCCGGTGCGGCATCCGGTGATGTCCGCCGTCCGGAAGTGGATGCCGGCCCAGACGCGGGCGTTGATCATGTCCTCGTTGAGCTGGTCGGCGTATTCGTAGTGCCGAGTGGTACCGGTGCCCTCGGAGCGAATGGTGAGGTCGATACGGGTGGTGCCGAGGATCCCGGTCAGGGTCCTGGTCACGGCGCCGGCGAGCGCGGCGTGGCCGCTGATGTAGTCGGGGTGCGGTGGTGTCACGAGCAGCGGCTCCCAGTCCGGGTCGGCCTCGGTGGCGGGGTTGCCGTCGGTGTCGGCCAGTTGGACGGCGGTGATCGGCCGCCAGAAACCGTGGTGGAGTTTGGCGTCCCACGCGGCGATGGCGGCGTCGGTCGCCGACGCGTTCGCCGCGGCGAACATCCGTGCTGTCTCCGCGATGCGGAAGTGGTGACGGGCGGTGTAGTCCCGGAAGGCGGACTGGAGTTGCACCACCAGGTTGCCCCCGAAGAACAGGGCGGTCTCGGTCTGGTGCGCGGTACGGGCCGAGCCTGTCTTCGCCCCCATGCTCTTCACCTCGTTCACGTCCCGGGCGTAGCGGGCCGAGGACAGGGCAGGCGGCTCGCCGGGACGGAACTGATCCGGTGAGGTGAGCGTCATGGGGCGCAGTTCGCCGAGCCAGGTGTCCAGGAACGGCAGACGCGCGGGCGGCGTTGGCCGCCAGACGCCGGGCGCGGGCGTGGCGGTGAACTTCACCGGCGCGAACCGGCCGTCTCCTTCGCGTAGTTCGACGAGGTGGTCGGCGGCGCGTTTCCCGAAGGCCACGCCCTGTCTTTTCGCGCTGCCGTCGGGGATCTTGGCGAGGGAGCCGGTGTACGCGGTGTCGAGGCGCGCCCGGGAGGCGGGGAAGTACGTGAGCAGTACGCGGTGCGCGGCGGTCACGGCCGCCGCCTCGGGCGACGCGGTGGAGGGCCCGCGCGCCCGCCACTTGTACGGGGCGTAGTCGCCCTGGATGCCGACCACGGCGTTGTAGACGGCGGCCGAGACGAAGCCGTGCCAGATGGCGGCCTGCCCGGAGGGGTGGGTGGCGCCGAGGTTGTCGTTGATGGTGTCGGTGGCGATGGCGTTCCAGTCGCGGATCGCCCCGGGGTCCGCCGAAGGCGCCGGGCGGCTCTCGGCGGTGGCTGTGGGAGTGGGGCCCGCCACGGCCGTGATGGCGAGCAGGAGGAGCGAGGTGACGGCGCCGATGAGGGGCCGTCTGCTCGAAGGAGAAGTGCGCATAGTTGACTTAACGGCTGGTCGGGCGGGATGTCACGCCCCTCGAAGGCGTCTGGACATCAGCCTTCTCCGGCGTACTCGGACTCGGCGACGCACCACGCGGCTCGGGGTGGTTCCGCTGGCTGGGGGCCTTCCAGCCGCGGATGCTCCGCCTGGTCGGGGCGGCGGCCGACGGCCGGCTGCCCAGCTCGCCGTTCCTGTCGGCGGCCCGGGGACGTAAGTGGCATCCTCGACAAGAGGGCGGAACGAACGGCCCCCGATGAGCGCGTGCGGTCATCGTTCATGCCTTTCTGTAATCGGCGAGAGGCGGTGGGTCAGTGTCCGGCAACGAGGGAACTGCGCGCCGCGAAGAGGCGAGTCGCGTCTTCGACCACGAGGTCGAACGGATCGCCGTCTCGGCCGGCGCACACATAGTGGCGGGCTATCTGGATGTCCCGGAGGAACTGCTCGTCCGTATGACCGTCGTCAGGGGCGTGACGGCGGGCCTGGCCAGGTCCTGGTCCCGGGTGGCACGGGTGGCGAAGGTGCCGGTGACCGAGGCGGTCATCTCCGGGCGGCCGGTGTGGATCGGCAACCAGCAGGAACTGGCGCGTCGCTTTCCGCGTACGGCTCTGTCCTTTCCGTACGACGTCGCCATGTACGTCGCGCCGCTGGTCGACCGGGGCGTGAGCTGGGGCGCTGTGCTGGTGCTGTGGCCGGGCACCCACCCGCCGGAACTCTCCTCCGCGGAAGAGCGCGAGGTGGACACCTCCTGCCGGCGCGCGGCGAAGGCGCTTCGGCGGGCCGCGGAGGCGGGAGATCCCCTGCTGCCGAGGCCGGACCCGCTCGCGCTGGACCTTCCGCCCCGAAACCCCGACGCGCGTGCCCGCGTCGTCGACCGGCTTCCCGGCGGCATCGCCGAGCTCGATCTGAACGGGCGCCTGACATTCATCAACGACCGGGCCGCCGAGCTCCTCGAACTGGATCGTGGCGAACTGCTGGACCGGAATCCTTTCGACGAGATCTCCTGGCTGCACGATCCCGCCTTCGAGAACGCCTATCTGGCGGCGGTCTTCAGCCGTCTCCCCTCCGGTTTCAGGGTCCGCCATCCGACGGGCCACTGGCTCTCGGTGACGATGCACGCCGATGACTCGGGGGTCACCGTCAGCGTGGATCCACTTGATTTCCCCGCCGAAGCCGGGGCGATCTCCACGGATACCGCCTCCGCCGGTCCCGCCCATGCCGGCACCCTGTTCCATCTGCTGCATCTGGCCTCGGCTCTCGCCGAGGCGAAGACCGTCCAGGAGATCGCCGACTTCCTCAACGAGCAGATGATGCCCGTCCTCGGCATCCAGGGGTTCGCGCTGATCACCGCGGAGGAGGGCCGGCTGCGAGTGATCGACTCCCGCGGTTTCCTCTCTCCCATGGCCGACGACTTCGACGGTCTTCCCATGAGCTCCCGCACCGAGGGAACGCGCATCATCGAAGGCGGGACCCCCGCGTTCCATTCCGACAGCTCGGATCTGCCGGAGACCTATCCGGGCATCGAGGCGTACGGGCGCGCGGGCGCTCTCGCCTATCTGCCGCTGACGGTCTCCGGCCGGACGATCGGCGCCTGCGTCCTCGGATACGAGCGCCCCCAGATGTTCGTACCCAACGAGCGCGCCGAACTCGTGTCCCTGGCCGGGCTGATCGCCCAGGCACTGGAGCGGGCACGCCTGTACGACCTCCATGCGGGAGCGGCCCGTGGCCTGCAGGCGGGCCTGCTGCCCAGCTTCCTGCCGCGCGTCGGGAACCTGCGCACCGCGGCCCGCTACCGGCCGGGCCGTGGGCTCCCTGGATGTCGGCGGAGACTTCTACGACCTGATCCGGCTGGACGACGCGACCGTCGCCGCCGTCGTCGGGGACGTGCAGGGGCACAGTGTGCAGGCGGCAGCCCTGATGGGACAGGTGCGGACCGCTGTGCACACCCACGCGCAGGTCGGCGCGCCCCCCGACGAAGTCCTCGCGCGCACCAACCGCCTTCTGCAGGACCTCAGTACAGAACTGTTCGTCAGCTGTCTCTACGCCCACATAGACCTGCGGCGCGGGCGTGCGCTGCTGTCCGCCGCCGGCCATCTGCCGCCGATCCTGCGAGAGCCCGACGGCCGCACGGAGGTGCTGAGACTTCCGCCGGGCCTGCTCCTCGGTGTTGAATCCGACGCCGTGTTCACCACGACCGAGATAGCCCTGCCGCCCGACAGTCTCCTGGCGTTCTACACCGACGGCCTCGTCGAACGGTCCGGCACGGACCTGGGTGACTCCGTCGACGATCTCGCCCGTCGTATCGCGCTGGCACCGCCCGGCCCGTTGGGCAGCCTGTGCGACCGGCTCGTCAAGGACGCCGAGGCGACGATGACGGAGGGGAAGAGCGATGACATCGCACTCCTGCTGCTGGAGACGGCTGCCGGAGACGGGCCGTTCGAGACAGCGGTGACCGGGTTGGCGTAAAATCGGGCGAAACGTGCACTTACTTCTCTCCGAGGAGACAAGATGCCGTCATCTGAAGCGTTCGACTACGTCGTCGTCGGGGCCGGCAGCGCCGGGTGCGTCCTCGCGTCCCGGCTGACGGAGGATCCGGCGGCCCGGGTGCTGCTCCTGGAGGCGGGCGGCCAGGACACCGATCCGAACATCAAGGCACCGGCCGGACTCGGGCTGCTGTTCCACTCGGAGGTCGACTGGGACTACCGGACGGTCGAGCAGGAGGCGGCAGGCCGGACCTTCTACTGGCCGCGAGGGAAGACCGTCGGAGGCTCCTCGTCGACCAATGTGATGATCTACGCGCGTGGCCAGCGCGAGGACTACGACGGCTGGCGGGACGAGCACCATGCCACCGGCTGGGGCTTCGAGGACGTCAAGCCCTATTTCGTACGGGCGGAGCGGAACAACCGGCACGGTCCGCCGGCCCACGGGACCACCGGGCCTTTGAATGTCGAGGACCGGCCCTACTCGCACGAGCTGTCGCGGGCCTGGGTGGACGCCGCCGCGGACTGGGGGCTGGAACGCGTCGACGACCTCTCCGGCACCTCCCCGCACGGCGTGGGGCTCACACAGGTGACCTGCCGGGACGGCCGGCGGTGGTCGGCCGCCGACGCCTATCTGCGGCCGGCGCTCGACCGGGAGAATCTGACCCTTCGTACGGGGGCGCGGGCGACGAAGGTGGTGCTTGAGGGCGGCAGGGCGGTCGGGGTGACATACGTCCAGGACGGCGCCGAGCGGTTCGCCCGCGCCGAGTCGGAGGTCGTGCTGAGCGGTGGCGCGGTCAATTCGCCCCAGCTGCTGATGCTGTCCGGCATCGGTCCCGCCGACGCGCTCCGGGAGCACGGCATCGATGTCGCGGTTCCGCTGCCCGGCGTGGGCGGGAACCTTCACGACCATGTCCTCGCACCCATCGTGTGGGAGACCCGGGACACCACCGACGTGATCGTCGACCTGCTGACCCCGGAGAACCTCCAGATGTGGGCCGAGACCGGCGAAGGGCCGTTCTCTTCCAACTACGCCGAGGCGATGGGCTACTTGTCGGTCACATCCGGCGCGTCCCGGCCGGACACGCAACTGACCGGCGGCCCGACCGCGTTCGTCCTGAGCGGGGACGAGATGCCGGGCCGGCCGGTGTTCACGATGAACGCCACGGCGCTCCAGCCGGGCAGCCGCGGACGGCTGACGCTCGCCTCCGCCGATCCGGCCGCGGAACCGCTGATCGATCCGCGGTACTTCACCGACCCCGAGGACGTGTCCACACTCGTCCGGGGTCTGCGCGCCGTCATCGAGATCGGTGAACACGAGCCGCTGGCCTCGTTCCTGGGCCGCCCCTATCTCCCGGCGAGCGCCGACCTCGCGGACCTGGACGACGCGGCGCTGGCCGACCACGTCCGCAGCTGGAGCGGCACCAGCTACCACCCGGTGGGCACCTGCGCGATGGGCGAAGGCGAGGCCGCCGTGGTGGACCCCGAGCTGCGTGTACGGGGGGTGGCCGGACTCCGGGTCGTGGACGCCTCGGTGATGCCGTCCGTCACCAGCGGCAACACCAACGCCCCCACCATCATGATCGCGGAGAAGGCCGTCGACCTGATCCGCGGCTTCCGCGACCTGTGACGGGCTCGGGCTCCCGGGAGCCGCTCAGTCCGTGAGCCAACCGGGGCTGACCATGCGGTACTCGTACGCCATGACCACGACCTGGGATCTGTCCCGGGCTCCGAGTTTGGCCATGATGCGGCTGACATGGGTCTTCGCGGTCAGCGGGGAGACCACGAGTTGTGCCGCGATCTCGTCGTTGGTGCGTCCGGCGGCGACCAGTTGCATGACCTCGCGTTCGCGGCCGGTCAGGGCGTCGAGGCGGTGGTCGGGTTTACGGGCGTGGTCAGGCCGGCTGGCGAATTCCGCGATGAGCCGGCGGGTGACGGAGGGGCTGATGAGGGCGTCACCTCGCACGGCCACCCGTACCGCGTGCAGGAGTTCAGCCGGTTCGGTGTCCTTGACCAGGAAGCCCGTGGCGCCGGCGCGCAGGGCCCCGTACACGTACTCGTCGAGGTCGAAGGTCGTCAGCATGACCACCTTCACCGCGGCCAGCCGCTCGTCGCCGGCAAGGCGGCGAGCGGCTTCGAGCCCGTCCATGCCGGGCATGCGGATGTCCATCAGCACCACGTCGGGGTGCAGTTCGCGGCAGGCGGCGAGGGCCGCGTGCCCGTCGGCCGCCTCGGCGACCACCCGCAGGTCGTCCTCGTCGTCGAGGATGCCGCGGATCCCCGCGCGAACGAGGCGCTGGTCATCGACCAGCAGGATCCTGATCATCAACTTCTCCGCCGATCGGCTCGTGGTGCTCGGTGAACGGTAGCTGCGCCCGGACGACGAACCCGCCCGCGCTGCCCGGCTCGGCGCTCAGCGTTCCGCCCAGCGATCGGGCGCGTTCCAGCATGCCCGCGATCCCGCTTCCCCCGGCACGCCCGGCGAGGGCCGGACCCTGCCCGTCGTCCTGGACGCTGAGCACCAGTTTCCTTTCGCCGTAGTGGAGCCGGATGACGATGTGCCGGGCCTCGCTGTGCTTGACGGCGTTGGTCAGTGATTCCTGCACGATGCGATAGGCGGCGAGGTCCACCGCCGCTGGCAGCGCGAAGCGGGCTCCGCTCTGCTCGACACGTACGTCCTGGCCCGCCCGAGCGGCTGAGGAGACCAGGGTGTCGACCCTGGACAGCCCTGGTGAGGGAGTGGTGGGGGCCTCCTCGTCGACCTGGCGCAGCACTCCGAGGGTGGCCCGCAGTTCTCGCAGGCCCTCCTTGCTGCCCTGCTTGATGACGGTCAGCGCGTCCTCCGCCTGGCCGGGGTCCTTCGGCAGCCGGTGCAGGGCCGCGGACGCCTGCACATGGATCATCGACATGCTGTGGCCGATCACGTCGTGCAGTTCGCGGGCGATACGCAGCCGCTCCTGCGTCGCTCGCAGCCTGGCCTCCTCCTCGGCGTAGGCGACCCGGCCGTGACGCATCGAGCCCAGGGCCACCACCGCGACCAGCCAGCCGGTCAGCATGAAGACCGCCGTGCCCTCGACGTCACCGGTGCCGGCCAGAGCCCCCGCGCCCACCCCGATGACCATCGCCGCGGCCATGGCGACCGACGCCTGGAGCCGCCCCTGGGCCGCCAGCGTGTAGAGCACGGCGATCGGGACCACGACGAGCGGGCCGTCGATCGTGCTCAGCAGGTAGTAGACACCCGTGCCGGTCACCATGAACCAGCCCACCGGCACCGGGTACCGGCGGCGCAGCAGCAGCGCCGAGCACACCGTCGTCGCGACGACCCAGGAGGCGATCAGTGACGCGGTCCCGTGCCAGCCCGGACCCAGCCGCTGCCCCTCGGCCACCCCTGTCAGCGCCAGCACGCCCAGGGCGAGTGCCCTGTCGGCACGCGGCCCTCTGGGCAGGCGGAGGCGGGTGAGATCGAGGTGGGGCATTGCTTCATTGTGCCTGCGGCGCGGTCGGACCCAGGGGTCTATGTCCGCGTTTGCTCCGAGGGTGCGTGCTGGAGGGGTACGCGGCGGCCCGGCCGGTACATCTGCCGGTGTATGTCGCGGCAACCGCCTCCTGCCGCCGGTGTACGCGGGAGCGCGCCGGGCGGCGCCGCGCGTAAATGCGTTGCCCGGCGTGATCGCCTGGGCCGATGATCGTGGGATGGACCCCACTCCCCGCGACGGCCGCGCCGGTATCGACGTCGCCCTGGTGAAACGTCTGATCGCCGCGCAGTTCCCCCGGTGGAGCGGGCTGCCCGTGACACCCGTCGAGGTCGACGGGTGGGACAACAGGACCTACCGGCTCGGCGACGGCATGACGGTCCGGCTGCCCACGGCCGCCGGCTATGTTCCCGCCGTCGCCAAGGAGAACCGCTGGCTGCCCCGGCTTGCGCCCTCGCTGCCCGTCCCCGTGCCGACCGTGCTCGGCCAGGGAGTCGCCGGTGAGGGCTATCCCTTTCCCTGGTCCGTGCGCGGCTGGCTGCACGGCGAGACGGCCCGGCGCGACCGTATCGGGGACATGTCCCGGTTCGCCGTCGAGGTGGCCGAGTTCCTGCTCGCCCTCCAGCGCTGCGATGCCACGGACGGGCCGGTCGCGGGCGAGCACAGCTCCTACCGTGGAGCGCCGCCCGCCCACTACGACGAGGAGACGCGTCGCTGTCTGGCCGCGCTCAAGGGCCAGGTGGACACCGAGCGCGCTGCCGCCGTGTGGGAAGCGGCGCTCGCCGCCGAGTGGCACGGAGCGCCCGTGTGGTTCCACGGCGACATCGCCTCCGGCAACCTGCTGGTCGCGGACGGGAAGCTGACCGCCGTCATCGACTTCGGTACGGCGGGGGTCGGGGACCCCGCCTGCGATCTGGTGATCGCGTGGGGGATGTTCTCAGGCGCCGGCCGGGAGGCGTTCCGGCGGGCGGTCGGTCAGGACGACGGTGCCTGGGCACGCGCCCGAGGATGGGCGCTGTGGAAGGCACTCCTGGTCCTGTCCGAGACCATCGACACGAACGAGGAGTTGGCCGCACTCAACCGTCAGGTGATCGGCGAAGTCCTCGCGGACCACGACGACTTCGCCTGACCGCGGCGGTGCCGCCGACGACAACGGCCGCGCCCCACGCGGGGCGCGGCCGTCTCAACCGTCTCAACCGGAGGATCGTCCCCTCAGGAGGCGCAGTACTGCGACTCCTTGCCGATGGAGCGGTACATGCAGTCGGCGTTCTCCAGCAGTTGCAGGACCGCGTCGCGGTTGCGGCTCGTCTCCCGCTCGATCACCTCGTCGGGCGGGTAGAAGCCGCCGCCCCCGGAACTGCCCGGGTACATCTCGAAGGTGTAGGCGAACACCTTCTGGCTGCCCCACAGCCAGTCGTCGATCGACCCGTCCGTGATGTACAGGTCGCTCGCCTGCTCCGCGGTGTAGCCGTTGCTTGCCGCCATCTTCCCGCCGACGGCGGCGAAGGCGTTCCGGTCGTCGAGCGTCATACCGGGAGCGGTGTCGGCGTTCGTGTAGCCGTACGGCCACAGCACCAGTTCGCTGTACGTGTGGAAGTCGATGGCCGCCTTGAGCTGCTGCTCGCCGCCGACGACCCGGCTGCGCGCGAAGTCCCCGACCACCTTGACCTCAGGCGCGGACTCGGCGCGCGCGCCGCGGTACGTCTCCGAGCCGGGGCTGGTGGAGGAACCGCCGCAACAGCCCCACTGGAAGGCCCAGTTGCGGTTGAGGTCCGTACCGATAGCCGAGGAACCGGAGTTGGGCTGGCGGTTCTTGCGCCAGCTGCGGTAGGAGCCGGTGGCTATGTCGTACTCGCCGCCGTCCGGGTTGACGTCCGGGACGATCCAGATCTCCCGGTTGTTCACGGCGTTGGTGACCCGTGAGTCGGTGCCGTAGGTGTCACCCAGCTCCCGGATCAGATACAGCGCCATCTCGACGGTCAGATGCTCGCGGGCGTGCTGGTGGTGCGTGAAGAGCACCTCGGGCTCGTTCTCGTCCGTCGCCACGTTGTCGCTGATCTTGACCGCGACGATGTCCCGGCCCTCGTAGCTCTTTCCGATGACGCGCTTGCTGATCAGGTTGGGGTGGGCGGCGATCCGCTGGTCGATCTCGGCGTTCATCTCGGCGTAGTTGTGGTAGCGCGAGTCGGCCGAGGGGAAGTCGAACGGCTCCACGGCCTTGCCGTTCGTTCTGGCGGGCGGCGCGGGCAGCGGGTCGAGCCGGTGGCCGAGCGCGCGCAGCCGCTTCGCCTGGGAGCCGGTGGCGCTGACGACCGTCGAGCGCGCGCCCGCCTCGTCCACCGACACGCCGGTGGCGGCGATGGCGGTACGGGCCGCGGCGTCGGCGGCGCCCGGGATCTCGTACTGCCGGATCCGCTCGTCGGCGGCCCCGGCGGCTCCGGCCCCGGGCGCGGCCTTCGCGGCGGGCGCCGGGGGAGCGGCCTCGGCCGTGAACGGGACTGCCACGGCGAGCGCCAGCAGGACCGCGAGGGCGGCGGCCTTCGATCTGCTCTCGCGTATGCGAAGTCGCATGGTGTTTCTCCTGGGTGGGGGGTGTGGGGGGGGGTTCGGCCGCGCCGGGTGGGGCGTGGGCGGCCAGGTCCTGTTCACCGGACAGGACCTGATTGTTCGCGCACATCGTGGCGGGATGGCATGGTCCGGTCAAGTGACCAACTTCGGCCATCCCTGTGAACCCTCCCGTGGACCCCCGTGCCCCCGGCTCCGGCCGCGGCGCCCGCCGCCGTCGCCGGCACCACCTCCGGGGCGGGCATCGCCGCATGCCGCCCCGTGAAGTGGTCCCGGACCCAGGCCGTGGTTGTTCTCGCGGACAGGTTTCGGGGACGCTCCTCAGCGGGTGAGGGCGAGAACCGGGCGCAGGCCGGCCGGGCGCTCCTCCACCGGCAGATGGTCCACGAAGTGGACGGCGCAGCCCAGTTCGGCCGCGCCGCCGTCCGCCTCCCGGTCGTCCCCGACCATCAGCACGTCGTGCGGATCCTGCCCGATGGCCTCGCAGGCCGCTCCGAAGAGCCGCGGGTCGGGTTTCTGGACGCCGTGCTCGTACGACAGCACATAGGCGTCCACGAAGTCGTCCAGGCCGTGTGCGCGGAAGACCGGACGCAGATCCCAGCCGATGTTGCTGATGACACCGACGCCGATGCCCTCACGCTTCAGGGTGCCGAGCACTTCCGCGGTGTCCGCGTACGGCCGCCAGGCGTCCGGCGTCCGGTGCCGTTCGTAGAGCGCGTCGTACAACCGGGGGTCGGGGAGGTCCACCTGCCGGGCGAGACCGGTGTACACGGCCCTGTGCCGCTCGGCGCTCTCGTCGCGCGTGGCCCACAGCCCGGCCAGATCCGGCGGCAGTTGCTGTGGCGACGACCCGCCGGGCAGGGCGCCCGCGACGGCCAGCCGGACCGCGTACCGCCGGACCTCCTCGGGCGGCACCGGAACACTCAACTCGTCGAGTACGGCCCGGAGCCAGGAGCCGGCCGATTCGATACGGAACAGGGTCCCTGAGAAGTCGAAAAGCACACCCTTGATCTTCATGGACCCGATCCTTGCCGGGTCACCGCCACCGGGACAAGGCC
This sequence comes from Streptomyces sp. NPDC058665, assembly GCF_042714995.1. Classification (NCBI taxonomy): domain Bacteria; kingdom Bacillati; phylum Actinomycetota; class Actinomycetes; order Kitasatosporales; family Streptomycetaceae; genus Streptomyces; species Streptomyces sp. NPDC058665. The sequence continues at coordinate 28,848 of NZ_JBHXRX010000007.1, read as the reverse complement.
CGTCCTTCGTACGTGGCGATGGACACGGCCACCAGACATGCCCCGAACAGCCACCCGCCCACCACGTCCGAACTCCAGTGCACCCCCAGCCAGACGCGGTTGAACCCGGAGCCGAACACCGACACGACCCCGACCACCACCGCGACCGACCACGGCGGACCGCTCAGGCCGTGCTGCCGCAGCAGCCACAGGAGTATCCCGACGGTGACGGTGGCGGTCATCGCGTGGCCCGAGGGGAACGCCGCGTAGTGCGCCGAGTCGAGCGGGTCGGGCCACGTCGGGCGCTCGCGCCCGACCGCGGCCTTCACGCCCTGCGACACCAGGGCGCCGACCAGAGACGTCAGGGCGACCCAACAGGCCAGGAGGCGCGAGCCGTTGAACCAGAGAAGGAAGAAGGCGACGGCTGTCAGGACGCGCATGGTCCAGGGGTCCCACACCCAGTCGGTGAGAATCCGGTTCACGTGGGTGAGACCCGGGTCGGCCACCGCCCACCGGTGCAGGTCCACGGAGACCGTCCGGTCGAGGGAGAACAGCGGACCCCACCCGGCCGCGACGAGCGCCAGCAGCGTCAGGGAGGCCACACCCAGGACGACGGCGAGACGGGCCGGGGTCACGGCTCCCCGCGGTGTGGGCGGTGACGGTGGGGCGGGCCGTGACGGCGGGGGCACCGCGGGGGATTGCATGCGCTGATCCTTACTGACGACGGCCCCGCAAAACTATCCCAGCGTGCGCAGCGCGGGAATGAACGCGACCACGAGCGGAACCGCGGGCACCAGCGCGGCAGCCGCCGTCAGCCGCAGCCGGCGGCCCGCGGTGAGCCGGGGGAGGGGCGACAGCAGCCGGTCCACCCGGCGCGGCAGTTCGGTGTCCGGCGTCGGGCAGGGGCCGAACACCCCACGGTCCTCGTTCAGTTCGACCAGGGCGAGCGCGATCGTCAGCCGGCCGAAACGGCGCGAGGCGGCATCGTCGGCGGCCAGCTCCACCAGGCGGTGCATCTCGGCCTGGAACGCCGCGAAGACCGGGATCTGCGGGAAGCCGTTGGCGAGCGCCGACGAGCAGTGCAGCAGCCAGTCGTGGCGGGCGCGGGCGTGGCCCTGCTCGTGGGCCAGCACGGCGTCGAGCTGGCGGCCCTTGAGCCGCCGCAGGGCGGCCGTGGTGATGACCAGTTGCGGTGCCGCGCCCGGCAGCCACCAGGCGCCGGGACGCTCGCCCTCAAGGACGACCAGCGGGCCGCCGCCGGACTCCTCGCCGGGCAACAGCGGTGAACGGACGAGCAGTTCGCTCCGGCGCCGCTTGCGGCGCGTGCGCGCCCGGTGGATCTCGCGCGTGAGCATCGCGCCCGTCCACACTCCGCCGGCCGCCAGGAGCACGGCCAGCGCGGCGGACCAGGGCCGGTGTGCGCCGAGCGCGTACGCCTCGACGACCCCGCTCGGGGCCGGGGCGAAGACATGGCCCCGTACGGCCAGCCAGGCCGCCGCGGCGCTGAAGGTCATGGCGAGGGCGAAGCAGAGCAGTACGGCGGCCACCACGCACTGCCAGACCCAGAGGGCCACCACCGGCTCGCGCTCGGGCCATTCGGTACGGGCCAGCAGTCGCGGGGCGACCACAGCGGCCAGCGCACCGAGCGTCAGCAGCACGAGGGAGACCGTCATGGGTGTCAGTTTATGAGCGCGGTGCCGCTCATGGGGCCGGCCGCGGGCGGCAAGTGACGCAGGACACGATGGCAGGGCGGTTCGCGCGGCGTGGACGCGGCATGTGTACGCGGCGTGCCGCCCCGCGCGGCGTACGTCAGAGCGTGAGCAGCATCGCCAGCATCGCGATGCCCATGGAGAGCCGGCAGGCCAGGGCCAGCTCGGGCCGGTCGGCCCGGACACCGGTCGCCGTCTCCGTCACCACCCCCGTCGCCGCTCCACCGACGGTCCCACGACCGGCATCACCGACCGCCGACGGCGCCCCGCCGGCCTCCGGAACGACCGGGTCCGCGCGCTCCGGCGCGGTCACGCTCTGCAGGGGGAGCAGCCGCGCGCCCGTCCACAGCACGAACCCCGCGTAGTAGATCAGCAGCACGCCCGTGGCCAGGGGGGTGCCGCCCGCGTGGTGCCCGCCGTGCGTGCCGCCCGGGAGCAGCGCCATCGCCACCGACATGTAGACCATGGCGAGCATCCCCACGAGATGGTGCAGATGGTGCGAGGTCCCCCGGGCCGGGCCCAGGGCGCGCAGCGCGGCGACTCCGAACACCGTCGCGTACAGCAGCCAGATCCAGCGCGGCGGGCTGATCACCGCCGCCGGCACGGCCATCGCCGCCATCCCGAACCCCATCAGCGCCTCGCCGCCCGCCGTGCCGCGCCCCGCGCCCCCGCCGCCCCGCACTCTGAGCAGGCAGTACGTCCCGGTCGCCGCGCAGAGCGCCACGACCAGCCAGCCGGCGGTCGCCGGTCCGTGCACCGCGCACCTCCCCCTCGCCATGATCCAACGATGTCCGCACAAACGGTGTCAACGGTGAAATGCCCCAGTCGTTCGAGGCGCACGCGAGCGCAGAGAGACACGGGGGGAGCGCACCGGGGGACACGGCCGGCTCCACGGTCACCGGTCGGGGTATGGGGAAACCACGTGCTTTTCGCATTCCGCTGGAAACGGAAAACGTAAAGAAAATAGGCTGACACACCACCTTGAATTGGTCTGGACAAAGCCTCTGCCAAGACCTTGTGGTGACCCTCGGAACGCGGATACTTTCGGATGGTGAGCCGCGGAGGCGGGCGGGCTGCCGCCGCCTGCAATTCCCCCCACCCCCGTGGATCCGTGTATTTCCAGGCAGATTTCTAGTGGGAGGAAATACTCCGTGAGTATTTCAAGACGCGCCGTCATGGCGTCGGCACTGGCCGGCACAGCAGCGGCCGGTGGTGTCCTCGGCAGTCGGCAGGCCAGTGCCGCGGCCGAGCCGCGAGGCAGGGCGCAGGCGGCACCCGCCGCGAGTCCACCGGGCGACGTGGTCGGCAAGATCAGCGTCGGGTATCAGGGCTGGTTCGCCTGCAGGGGAGACGGTTCCCCCATCGACAGCTGGTGGCACTGGAGCCAGAACGGCGGGCAGCCGCCGTCGCTCAGCAATACCACCATCAAGTCGTGGCCGGATGTGCGGGAGTACACCCGTACTTTCCCCACGGCGTATCCGAATCTGAACAATGGCCAGCCGGCCTCGCTGTTCTCCTCGCACGACCAGCAGACGGTCGACACCCACTTCCGGTGGATGCGCGAGAACAACTGCGACACCGCCGCGCTCCAGCGCTTCAATCCCATGGGCGGCGAAGGCCCGATCCGGGACGCGATGGCGCGCAAGGTGCGCCAGTCGGCCGAGGCGAACGGCCGGAAGTTCTACATCATGTACGACGTCACCGACTGGCGGGCCATGCAGTCGGAGATCAAGCAGGACTGGACCAACAAGATGAAGGCGTACACGTCTTCGAGCATGTACGCCAGGCAGAACGGCAAGCCCGTCGTCTGTATCTGGGGCTTCGGCTTCGCCGACGACAAGCGCCCGTTCGCGCCCCCGGAGTGCCTGGACGTCATCAACTGGTTCAAGGGGCAGGGCTGTTACGTCATCGGCGGCGTCCCCACGCACTGGCGCAACGGCAACAGCGACTCCCGGCCCGGCTTCTCCGGTGTCTACCACGCGTTCAACATGATCTCGCCGTGGATGGTCGGGCGGATGGGCACCGTCGCCCAGGCCGATCAGTTCTACCGGGACGTCAACACCCCCGACCAGGCGGACTGCGACGCGAGCGGTATCGACTACCAGCCCTGTGTGATGCCGGGCGACCTCCAGTCCAGGCATCGGGCGCACGGCGACTTCATGTGGCGGCAGTTCTACAACATGTGCCGCCTCAACGTCGCGGGGATCTACATCTCCATGTTCGACGAGTACAACGAGGGCAACCAGATCGCCAAGACCGCCGAGAACGGCTCGCAGGTTCCGTCCGGCTCCGGCATCTGGGCCCTCGACGAGGACGGCACGGCCTGCTCGTCGGACTACTACCTGCGGCTCACCGGTGACGGCGGCCGGATGCTCAAGAAGCAGATCGGGCTCACCGCGACCCGGCCGACACCGCCGAGGTAGCGCGCTCGCCGGGCCGTCCGGCGAGCGATGAGAACCGCCGATGACAGCGGTCGCGCGGGCCGCCGGGATCTTCCCGGCGGCCCGTACGCGCTCAGACCGGGCAGGTCGCTCAGGCCGTTCAGGCAGGCGGGTGGCCGGGTCAGCTCGTGGGCAGCTGCCGCGCCCGTGTCTCCCGCCCCCGCAGCCTCGGCGTGAACGTCGCGTGGAAGATCGTGGAGGCCGCCCCCACGGCGGCGGCTCCCACGCTCAGCACGGACGGCTCCACCTCGACACGGCGCAGCCTGCGGGCGGTCGGGAACTCGTTGACCGTACGCGCGATCTCGGACAGGTAGAAGTCGGCGACGTCGTCCGTGAAGAACGGCCCGCCGAGGACGATCAGATCGATGTCCAGCAGGTCGGTCAGGCCCAGCGCACCCCTCCCGACCGCCCGCGCCACCTCGCGTACGGCCGCTTCCGCGGCCCGGTCGCCCGCTGCCGCCGCCCGGCCCACCGCCAGATACGCGGCGGTGCTCCCGCTCGCCGTGGCCGCCGGGCGCAGCCCGCCACGCGCCGCCAGGTCGGGCACGGACACCGGGGGATTGCACTCGGGCAGGATCTCCGGCCGGCCGTCCTCGTCCACCCGGCCCAGGGCGATGGCGCAGAGCTGCCCGAACTCGCCCGCGTTCGAGCTGACACCCCGGTAGATGTCCCCGTTCAGATAGAGGCCGGTGCCCACGCCCGTACCGAGATAGAGATACGCGAAGTCCCTGGCCCGCCGGTCACGGCCGATCCAGCGCTCGCCCGCCGCCGCTGCCGTGGAGTCCTTCTCCATGATGACCGGACACGGGAAGTGGTCCTTCAGGAGATACAGCAGCGGAAGGTCGCCCCAGGCCGACATCAGGGGCGGTCCAAGCACCGTCCCCGACGCGATGTCCACCGGGCCCGGCACCGCGACCCCGATGCCGAGGAACCCCTCGGGCCGTACGGCCCCGCCCGCCTCGGCCAGCGTCCGGCGGCCCAGCGCCGCCACCCGCTCCACGAACTCGGCGGGGTCGGTGTCCGCGCTGACGGACCGGGTGCGGGTGTGGACGATCGCCCCGTCGAGGTCGATCACGACCGCGGTCAGCAGCTCGGGGTCGATATGGATTCCGAGCGCGTGCGCGGCGGCTCCGCGCAGCCGTACCGGCGTACGGGGCTTGCCCGACGTCGCGCGCAGTTGGGCGTCCTCGATCAGGATGCCCCGGTCGAGCAGGGACCGGGCGATCCGGGACACCGACTGCTGGGTGAGGCCGGTGCGATGGGCGATCTCGCCGCGCGTGATGGTGCCCGAGAGCCGGACGGTCTCGATGACCACGCACTCGTTGAACGACCCCAGATCGATCTGGTTGACACCGCTCCAGCTGTGGCCGCGCGCGGAGCCGCCCGTCGTCTTCCCGGCCCGCCGGGCAAGACCCAGATGGCCCGCGACGTTCTCGCGCAGCCAGCGCACGGTGTGCTGTTGGGCTTCGGTGTCCTCCGCCGCGTACCGCTCCAGCTCGGCGGCCAGATCGAGATAGACGCGGCGCGAGGACTCCGGATGACTGGTGCTGTCGAGGGCGATCATGGCCCGCAGGAACGTGCGCCAGGTGGACCGCGCAGGAATGTGATGGCGTGTCACCACGCCCTGGGAGCCGGGCGGTTGGGGGTCCTCGGCGGCGGGTGCTGGATCGCTTCCGGGCGCGGTGTCCCACAGGGTGATCGCGTGCAGGGCGAGATCCGGATGCCGCCGGCTCGCCTGTGCGAGATAGCCCGCCAGCGCCCGGTCCGAGGCGACGGCATCCGCGCGATCGGCGCCGCTCCCCGGGCCGGTGCCGCTGCCGGTGCCGCTGCCGTTCCCGGTGCCGTGTCGTGGCGTCGACGCCAGCGCCGCGTCGAGTGACCGGTCGAGGCCCGCCAGGACGTCCGCGCCGATCACCGTGCCCGCGGTGGCAGGGGCGGCCGGCACCAGCCGGGTCCCGGCCAGCAGAACCCCGCGCAGCCCGTCCACGTACAGGCCCATCACCCACACGTCGGCGCCCGGCAGCTGCGGCCGGGTCGGCACGGACGGCGCCACCAGCTCGTCGGGGACCAGACGCCAGCGCCGGCGGATCCCGGCGACCGTGGCGTGCGAGAGGCCCAACTCCCGTGCCACCGCCCGCGAAGCGCCGCTGCCGCCGGGGGCGAGCAGCGTACGGGTGACGACCTCGGACTCGTCGACCGTGGCCGGTCTGCCGGTGCGCGGCCGGTGTTCGAGACCGTGGATGCCCGCGCTCGTCCAGCGCTGCCGCCAACTGCCCACGGTCTGCCGCGACACCCCGAGCCGGCGCGAGATCTCCGCGTCGCGCAGCCCGTCGGCCGCCAGCAGGACGACACCGGCCCGGGTGGCGAGCGGACCGCCCTCGTCGGCCCAGCGGCGCAGGACGGCGCGGAGTTCGGGGGAGAGCGTGCCGTCGGTCGGTTCGGCCGGCCGGGTGTCAGACACCCGGGCCTCCCTTCGGGCCGTCGCCGCGGACCAGCCGCAGGGTCAGGATCTGGAAGGGACGCAGCGTCAGCTCCACCGAACAGCCCTGGTGCGCGAGGACGTTGAGCGGGTCCTCCAGGAGATCCGTCTCATGGACGGCGGTGACCGCGAAGCCGGCGGTGAGTGTCGTACGGGCCCGGCCGCCCCGCGACTCGTACAGCCGGACCACCACATCGCCAGACCGGTCGTCGGCGAGCTTCACCGCCTCCACCACGACATCGCGGCCGTCCACGGCCACCAGCGGCTCCGCCACCACGGCTCCGGCCGCCGCGCCCGGCCGCAGCGGGAGGTTGAGGGCGTACCCCTCGGAGATCGCGTCGGCCACGTCGGCGCCGGGCCGCAGCGTGTGCCGGAAGCGCTGCGGCCCCCGGTCGGCGTGCGGGTCGGCGCCGCGTGCGGCGCGCAGCAGCGACAGACGTACGAGCGTGGTGGTCCCCGCGTCCGCGCGGGTGTGGCGCGACACGTCGTAGCCGTACGTCGCGTCGGACGCGAGCGCCACGCCCCAGCCGTGCTCGCCGACATGGATCCAGCGGTGCGCCCACTGTTCGTAACGGGCCGCGTCCCAGCTGGTGTTCTCGTGCGTCGGGCGCTCGACATGGCCGAACTGGATCTCGCCGCGGCTGTTCTCGGCGTGTACGTCCAGCGGCCAGACGGCCTTGAGGAGTGTGTCCTGTTCGCGCCAGTCGACGTCCGTGTCGATGCTCAGCGCGCGGCTGCCCGCCGTGAGTGTCAGCCACTGCGTGATGGTGGACCTGCCGGTGCCGCGCGCCACCCGTACCCGCGCCAACAGCGGTCCGCTGTCGGTCACCTCGACCGACGACGCGGTGTCGAGATCACGCCGGGTACCACTGCCGGCGGCGCCGCGGGCGGTGTCGCCGTGCGGGGCGGCGTCGAGGGCGGACGCGCTCCAGCGGGCCGGGTCGTCCCGGTGCAGTTGGAGCAGATTGCCCGAGCCGCCGGGCGCGATGGCCTCGCGGTCGGTGGTGAGGTCGAGTACGGAGCGTACGAGGCCCGCCGGGTCGATTTGGACCCGCAGCAGCCCGTTGTCCAGCAGATGCCCGCCGCCCCGGTCGTCGCGGGCGGCGGTGACCGTCACCGGCGCCGTGCCGCCGAGCGGCAGCCCGGCCATCCCCCGGCCGAGCGCGGGAGCCTCGGCCAGGACGGCGAGCCGCCCGCCGGACAGTTGCTGGCCCGCGTCCACGGCGCCCGTCAGCAGGTCCCGGTCGAGCACGACCACCTCGCGGCGGGCGCGCGGACCGGCGTTGAGGACCGTGCCCCCGTCCGGCCCGCCCGCCGAGCGCCGGATCAGGGCCTGAAGTCTGCGGTGCACACTCCGGTACGTCTGCTCGGCCTCCTCGTGCACCCAGGCGATCGCCCCGCCCGGCAGGATGTCCCGGCTCTGGAGCAGCAGGACCCGCTTCCACAGGGAGTCCAACTCCTCGTACGGATACGGCACCCCGTCCCGTACGGCCGCCGTCGCCGACCACAACTCGGCCTCGCGAAGCAGGGATTCACTGCGGCGGTTGCCTCGCTTGGTGCGGGCCTGGCTGGTGTACGCGCCGTGGTGCGTCTGCGCGTACAGCTCGCCGCGCCACACCGGGGCGTGCGGGTACTCCTCCAACGCGTCCCGGAAGAAGTGCGCGGGGTGCTGGATCCCGACCCGTGGCGAGCCCTCCAGGTCGGCCAGCCTGCGGGCGCGTTCCAGCGTCTCGCGGGTGGGTCCCCCGCCCTCGCGGTCCGCGTCCCCGTCCCCCTGCTGCCCCCCGACGGGCATCAGTGAACGGCTGCCGCCGCCCTTCTCCGCGTACGCCGTGACCGCGTCGGCCAACTCGGGCCCCGTGAGCGCCGCGTGGCCGGGGCCGGCCGGCGGACAGTGTGTGAAGATCCGGCTGCCGTCGACGCCCTCCCACCAGAAGGTGTGGTGCGGAAGGGAGTTGGCGTCGTGTGCGGCGAGCGTGTGGCCGAGCGCCCAGTGCGCCCCCGCGAGCACGGCGAGCTGGGGGAGTGCGGCGCTCATGCCGCCGGGGCCGGGCAGCCAGACGCCGCCCGCGTCCAGACCGAGCTCTTCCCGGTAGAAGCGCCGGCCGTGCGTGAACTGCCGGGCCAGCGACTCCCCGCCGGGCAGATTCGGGTCCGGCTCCACCCACATCCCGCCCACCGGGACCCAGTTGCCCCGTGCGACGGCCTTGCGTATCCGCTCGAAGACATGCGGGTGCTGGTCCTTCATCCAGGCGTGCTGCTGCGCGGACGAGGCGGCGAACACCAGCTCCGGGTACTCGTCGGCGAGCGCCGCCATGCTGCTGAAGGCGCGGGCGCTCGCCCGTACGCTCTCGCGCGTCGGCCGCAGCCGGGCCGATCCCGTGGCGGCGTGCCCCACGGCGGCAATGGTGTGCGCGGACTCGTGCGCGCGCCGGGCCAGGACCGGCGCGAGGACGTCCCGCGCGCGGGCGGCCGTTCCCGGGATGTCACGGGGGTCGATCGCGTCGACCGCCCCGTCCAGCGCCCGCAGGATCTCGTGGCGGCGCGGCAGCCCGGCGGGCAGCGCGCGCATCAGACTCTCCAGGACGTCGATGTCATGAATGAGCTGCCAGATGTTCTCGTCCCGGACGGCGAGATCGGCGCGGAGCAGCCGGTGGAGAGGTTCGTCGCCGGCGGTGACCGGATCGCCGAAGTGGGCCCCCGCGCCCGTGGACGCGTCGATCGCGGGATTGGCCGCGGCTTCGACGAGCAGCCGCACGGACTCGCCGCCGCGTGCCTGGGCCGCGACCGTCACGGTGCTGTTGTGCGGGTGCAGGCCCTGGAGCGGTGTGCCGTGCTCGTCGTGGACCAGCCCCTCGGCCTGATCGCCGCCGAGGTCGATGACCGCCTCGACACGGCGGCCCGCCCAGCGCTCGGGCACATCGGCGGTGAAGCGGAACCAACTGGTGGACCAGGGGCCGCCGCCCCAGCTCTCGCCGACGACGAACGGTGCGTACCCGGCGCGGAGCGCCACGTCGACGGGGACGGGCTCGCCCGGGATGTGCCAGGCCCCGACCTCCATGGGGAGCCGCCCGGTGTGGAGCGCGGGGCGCAGCCGACGGTCGAGGAAATGGGCTATGCGCGCCTCTCCGGACTTCGTTCGGTCATGCATGGGCGGCCCTTCCTGTCCCGCTGATGTCCGCCATGTAAAACCAAGAGTGTTATTAAGTCAACGCCTGTCCCGATTACTTCTGAGTTCCTGGTGGTGAGGGCCGTGCGATTGAATTGTCAGTCGAATTCTCGCCCGGAAAGTTCTGCTCCTGGACATTAATTGCCCTGACGATTCGAGCAGCGGAACATATCCGCCGAGAAAGGCGGCCGAGGGCCGGGAAGCGCGGCGGGGAACGGGGGAGCGGCCGTGAAGAACGGCAGGAAGGCCGCCGCCTTCCTGCCGTCCGTGTGGGGGATCCCGCGTCCGAACGGGCTCTCAGGGCCGTACGGCCGCGGGCCTCGCGCAGTCGCTGCGCACCGGCAGCCAGACACCCTCGCGCGCCGCGTCGAGCATCGTCAGCATCACGTCGAGGACATGGCGGGCGAGTTCGCCGGACGCCCGGTGCGGCCGGTCATCGGCGAGCGCGGTCGCCAGATCGGCGAGACCGGTCCCGCGCCCGGCGTCGCGGTAGCCGCCCGACACCGGGAGCCGCTCCCACTCGCCCCCGGCCCGGTGCAACTCGACCGGACCGTCGAAGCCGTTGGGGTCGGGGACCGAGAGCGAGCCGTCGGTGCCGTGCACCTCGATGCGCGGCAGCCGCGCGGCATGGATGTCGAAGCTCATGACCAGCGTGGTCAGCGCGCCGCCCACATGCTCCAGAAGCCCCGTGACATGGGTGTCCACCTCGGAGCCGAAGCGCTGGCCGGCGCGCGGTCCGCCGCCGATGGTCCGCTCGGCGCGCGGCATGGACGCGGCTCCGGTGACCCGGCTGACGGGCCCGAGCAGATGAACGAGCGCGGAGAGGTAGTACGGGCCCATGTCGAGCAGCGGCCCGCCGCCGTCCTGGTAGTAGAACTCCGGGGCGGGGTGCCAGCGTTCATGCCCCGGTGTGGTCATGAACGCGGTGGCCGCGACCGGGGCGCCGATGAGCCCGTCGTCGACCGCCCCGCGCGCGGTCTGAACTCCCGTACCGAGCACGGTGTCCGGGGCGCAGCCGATCCGCAGTCCGCGCCCTGCCGCCGCCGCGAGGAGCGCGTCGGCCTCCTCGCGGGTCATGGCCAGCGGCTTCTCGCCGTAGACATGCTTTCCCGCGTCGAGCGCGGCGCGCGCCACCTCCGCGTGTACGGCGGGCAGGGTCAGGTTCAGTACGGCGTCGACGTCCGGGCGCGCGACCAGTTCGGCGACCGAGGCGGCGACGGCGACGCCCGGTATCCGCGCGGCGACCGCCTCGGCGCGGTCCGCGTCCAGGTCGGTCACGGCGGTGAGCCGGACGTCGTCCAGCCGTTCCAGCGTCTTCAGATACGCGCCGCTGATCTTTCCCGCGCCGACCATGCCGACCCTCAGCGGCTCGCCCACAGCAGCCCCCTCTCGGTCAGCGTCCGTACCTCGGGCACGTCGAAGTCGTCCGGTTTGTGGCCGATCGTGGAGACGAAGACACGGCCCGCCGCCCGGGTCCTGGTCCACACGGCGGGCATGGTGACCGGCCGCGAGCGGATCTCGTCCGCCTCGAACCCGATCGTCGCGAGCACGTCGATCAGCGGGTCGGTGGCCGTCCAGTAGCGCTCGGTGTGGACGTCGAAGTCGGCCAGACCGCTCACGATCGGATGGTCCGCCCGCTCGGGCACGATCCGCACCGGGTGGTCGGAGAAGCCCGCCGGATGCATCAAGAACTGGCCGCCGGTGAGGAGTTGGTAGTTCACGTCGCCGCGGAAGGAATCGACGATGCCGCCGTGCCAGCCGGCGAAGCCCGTGCCGGCGTGGACGGCCGCGGTGAGCCCGGCGCACTGCTCGTCGCTGATCTCGCCCATGGACCAGCACTGGACGACGAGGTCGGTGGCGGCGAGGAGCGCGGCGTCGGTGTAGACGTCCAGGGTGTCGGCCGTCTCGACCGCGAAACCGTTCTCCTTGAGGAACGGCAGGAAGAGATCCGTGATCCTGACGGGCTCGTGGCCCTCCCAGCCGCCACGGACGACCAGCGCGCGCCGGGAGCCGGGGGCGGGCTTCGGGCCCGGGTCGGTGGCTGTCATGGTCGTTGCACGCTCCCGTCGGTGTTGCGCAGCAGGGCCCAGCGGTCGTGTTCCAGTGGCTCGGGTACCGGATACCGGCGTGCCGCTGCCTCGTCGAAGTCCACCCCGTGACCGGGCGTCTCGTGCGGGGACAGCGCGCCGTCGTTCGCCACGACGGTACCGGGGAAGACGTCGAGTACGGCAGGCTTGAAAACCGCCGCTTCCTGCACACCGAAGGCGTGGCTGCTGATGTTCATGGCGAGTGTGGCGGCCTGGGCGACTGGGCTGACGTCGGCCGGGCCGTGCGGTGCGAGCAGTACGCCGCGCAACTCGCAGTAGACGGCGAGCTTGCGGGCCGGGGTGAGACCGCCCAGCGTGGGGACCCGGATCCGGGCGAAGTCGATGGCGGGTCCTTCGAGCAGCGGCAGGAACTGGCCGACGTCGTGGAAGAGTTCACCGACGGCGAGCGGTACGGGGGAGCCGGCCCGCAGCGCGGCGAAGTGGCCCGCGTCCTCCGGGGCGAGCAGATCCTCCACGAAGTAGAGCCCGGCGTCCTCGACGCGGCGCAGGAAGTCCCGGGCCTGCCGGGGGTCGAGGCGTTCGTGCACGTCGTGCAGCAACTCGACCTCGTCGCCGACCCGGGTCCGTACCTCTGTCAGGACGCGCGGCACGGTCCGTACGTACGCGGCGGAGTCCCACGGCACTGAGCGGGTGCGCAGCGCGTGGGCGTCGGTGGAGGCGGCGGCACCGGTGCCGTAGGTGTCGGAGCCGGGTACGGACGCCTGGATCCGGACATGGCGGTAGCCGCGTTCGCGCGCCGCCACGACCTTGTCGGCGATCTCACCGGCGCCGGCGCCGCTGACATGGGTGTAGGCCTCGGCGTGGGTACGGACCCGGCCGCCGAACAGGGAGTACAGCGGCGCTCCGAGGCGCTTGGCCTTGAGGTCCCACAGGGCGACGTCGATCCCGCCGAGCGCGTTGCCGGTGACCGAACCACCGCGCCAGTAGGCGCTGTTGAGCAGCAGCCGGTGGATGTCCTCGATGTCGTCGGGGTCGCGCCCGACGAGCATCGGGCCGAGGTAGTCGTCGAGCACCGACCGTACGGCCAGGGTGCGTTGCGGGTCGCTCGCGCAGCCGAGGCCGTACAGCCCCGGCTCGTTGGTCTCGACGCGCACGACGAGATGGGGGCAGCCGTGCGGTGCGGTGAGGAAGGTGGAGACGGCCGTGATGCGGATCTTCGCGCCGCGGTCCTCGACCCAGGGAGCGGGGGCGAGGATGTCGGAGCGGGCATCAGGCTGAGCCATACGAACTCCAGCGTACAGATAGCAGAATGGTGTACTGCTATCCGAACGTAGAGAAGGCGTCTTTGATTTGTCAATGACTCTACCAAATAAGGGTGGACCAGTCCTCAGTGCTGCCCGAGCCGTTTGAGGAGGGTCCGTAGTGAATGGGCGGCCTCCGTGACCGCTCCGGCGATCTCCTGCGCGCGGGCGTCGTCCATCCGGCTCTTGGGGGCCGAACAGCTGATGGCGTCCCCGCCGCCGTGCCCGGTGCCGAGCGCCACGGCCACGCACCGGATGTCCACCGAGTTCTCGCCGTCGTCCATCGCCCACCCCTGCAACCGGGCCTCCGCGAGCTGGCGGATCAGCTCGTCCGGATCGGTCACGGTGTCGGGGGTGAGCCTGGCCAGCGGCCAGTCCAGCCTGCGCTGAACCTCGGCGGCGTCGTACTGGGACAGCATCGCCTTGCCGAGTGCCGTCGCGTGCGCCGGCAGCCGCCGGCCCACCGCCGAGTACATCCGAAGCGCGTGCCGTGACTCGCGTTTGGCCAGGTAGACCACGTCCGTCCCATCCAGCCTGCCCAGGTGTACCGACTCGCCCGTCTCCTCGGCGAGCGCGTCGAGTACCGGCCCGGCGAGGCTCGCGACGTCGTCACCCTCCAAATAGGCCGTGCCCGTCAGCAGGGCCTTGAGGCCCAGGCTGTAACGGGTGCCCGAGGCGTCGAGATCGACCCAGCGCCGCGCCTCCATCGTCCGCAGGATCGCGTGCAGGCTGCTTTTCGGCACCGCCATCGCGCTCGCCATCTCGGCGAGCGAGAGCCGGGCGCCCTCGTTGCCGAGCAGTTCGAGCACTTCGAGCACCCGAGCCGCCGACTTGACCTCTTCGGGCTTACGCCCCCGCGCTGCCGCCGCCATCGATTCCACGGAACCTCCGCTCCCAGCACCGGCGCCCCTCGGCGATCCGGTCAGCACGATTCTCGACGTGCGTCTTGACGCTATATCACCGCAACCATAAGTTCAGTCACTCCAACGCCATTCGGTCTTCTGAACGGCTGAATCCTAGGTAGGGGCCATGCGCATACCATTCGCGGGGAATGTCCGGCTCGTGGCTCTGGCCGCGACCACCGCGCTCACACTCACCACCCTCGCCGCCTGCGGCGGTTCGTCCGACTCCGGCAGTGACTCCACCTCGCTGGAGATGTGGACCTTCAAGCAGTCCCACGTCGGCGCCCTGCGCGCGGCGGCCGAGCAGTTCAAGGAAGAGACCGGCATCACCGTCAAGATCGAGGCGTACACACCCGACGACGTCTACGCCACCAAGGTCCAGAGCTCGGCCAAGACCGGCAATCTGCCGGACGTCCTCGAAGTGCACTCCGACGGCGAGGACTTCGTCTTCGGCGCGGCCGGGGTCACCGCCGACCTCCAGGACCAGATCCCGGACTCCTGGAGCGGCCGCTTCCAGGAGGCGATCAAGGCCTCGGGTACCGTCACCGCGCAGAAGTTCAAGGAATCGCAGGCCAAGGACTCCACCTTCAAAGGTGTCGAGCAGGACCAGCGTTTCAGTGTGCCCCTGACCGCGGGCACCTTCGGCATCGTCTACGCGAACAAGCGGAAGCTGGCCGAAGCCGGAATCACCAAGGCCCCCGCCACCTGGGAGGAGTTCCTCGAAGCGCTTGAGGCCACCCACCACAAGGACCCGAAGACCGGCGGCGTCAGCCTCGGGCTGAAGGTCAAGGCAACCGGACTCACCTGGGTCCTCCAGCCCCTGGCCTACGCGCAGTTGGGCAAGGAGAACTACGGCAAGCTCTTCGGCGAGGACAAGGCGGGCGACTTCAGCTCGACCAACGGCAACAAGGTCCTGTCGATGTACGACGAGATCACCCCGTACTGGATGCCGGGCAGCCAGTCCCTCACCATCGACGAGGCCGACCAGGCCTTCGCCCAGGGCAAGTCGGCCTTCGCCGTCGGCGGCACCTTCACACTCGCCTTCCTCCAGCAGAACGGGATGAAGGCCGACGACGTACTCGCCTTCGGCATGCCGTCGCCCAAGGACGGCGCCATCCCGGACCGCGCGCTCGGCCCCATCGCCCTCACAGGACTGAGCCTGACGGCGACCAGCGAGCAGCCCGAGAACGCCAAGAAGTGGATGGAGTTCCTCTCCGGCACCGACGTCGCCGCGAACTTCGCCAAGGAGTCCGCCGACCTGCCGGCCACCGAACTCGGCGCCGCCCTCACCTCCATGATGGAGAGCTTCAAGGGCACGCCCGAGACCACGTACGACCCGAACCTCAACGACTTCCGTCCGCCGGGCTACGACCAGGACAGGGCGGGCGAGGTACTCGCCGACCTCACCCCGCTGGGGAAGGACAGCCCGGCCGGGACGGGCGGCAAGCTCAGCGAACTCATCAGGAACTACTGGACGACGCAGTGACCACAGCACCTCGAACCGCCGCACAGGGGGCGGCCGGGGGTGGCGGCACAGGCCGTACGCCCCCGGCCGGGGGAGCAGGCCCCATGTCCGCCGCCAAGACGGGCGGGCGGCCACCGCGCCGTAAGGCCAGGACCGAGGCCGTCTCCGGCTATCTCTTCGTGGCGCCCGCCGTGGTGCTCTTCGCCGTCATGGGCCTCTACACCGTCGGCTACGGGTTCCTGCTGAGCTTCGCGTCGTGGAACGGCTTCATGCCGCACTGGACCTGGGTCGGCCTGGACAACTACGCCGATCTGCTCTGGCGCAGCCCCATCTACGCGCCCCGGGTGCGCAGCGCGGGCCTGAACACGCTCTGGGTCATGATCTTCGTACCGCTGCTGACGGTCCTGGTGTCGTTTCCGCTGGCCGTCCTGCTCAACCAGGCACGCAGAATGCGGTCGGTCCTCCGGTCGGTCTTCTTCCTGCCGTACGTGACCAGCGGAATCGCCGTCTTCTTCGCCTGGCAGTACATCCTGCGGCCGGACGGCGCCGTCAACCTCCTGCTCGACCAGCTCGGACTCGGCTCGCTCCAGCAGCCCCAGGGCTGGCTCGGCAACCCCGACACCGCCCTGCCCACCATGATCGTGGTGACCGTCTGGGGCCAGGTGCCCGTCGCCATGCTGCTCTATCTGACGGGACTCCAGACCATCGACCGGAGCCTGCTGGAAGCCGCCGAACTCGACGGCGCCGGCTGGTGGCGCACCAACATGTCCGTCGTCTGGCCGCTGCTGCGCCCGATCACGGCGATCGTCGTCCTGCTCAACCTGCGGGAATCCCTCCAGGGCTTCCAGGCCTTCCTGGTGATGACGAACGGCGGTCCGGGCGACCACACCAACGTGCTGGGCCTGGAGGCGTACAGCCTCGCCTTCCTCAAAGAGCTGCGGCCCACTCTCGGCCTCGCGAGCGCGCTCGGCTGGCTGCTGTTCGCCGCCGCACTGGTACTGGCCCTGATCAATCTGCGAGCGCTGCGGAGCAAGACATGACGTCGATCCCCCTGGCCGACAAGCGCGCCCGCGCGGGTGAAGGCCCACAGAAAGCCGGCAGGACGGGCACAGGAGGCGGCAGGCCGGACGGGAGCGGCTCGGACCGCACCCGCCGGATCCTCGCCCGCACCGTCGTCGGCCTCCTGCTCGCCGGATACGGACTGGTCAGCGTCTATCCGTTCCTCTGGATGATCTCGGCCGCGTTCAAGGACCAGCTGGAGGTGGTCAGCGGCGGTCATCTGATCCCGAAGAACCCCACCTTCGACACGCTGATCGACACCTGGAACAAGCTCCACTTCTTCGACTTCTTCCTCAACAGCCTGCTGGTCACCCTCTACACCGTGGTCCTCACGCTGGCGATCTACGCGGCGGCCGGCTACGCACTCGCCGTGCTGCGCTTCCCCGGACGCACCTTTCTGTCCCGGCTCTTCGTCTCGCTGCTCTTCGTGCCCGGTGTGACGGTGATGCTGCCGATCGTGCTGCTGGAGAACGAACTGGGCATCCTCGGCACGCACTGGGGACTGGTGCTGCCCTTCGTCAACGGTGGCGCGCCGCTGTCGATCCTCCTCATGACCGGCGCGTTCAACGCGATCCCGGCCGAACTGCGGGACTCCGCACGGGTCGAGGGCGCGAGCGAGTTCCGGATCTTCCTCAACATCTATCTGCCACTGGCCCAACCCGCCCTGATCACCGTCGCGTTGCTCACCGCGATCCCGACCTGGAACGAGTATCTGCTCACCCGTGTCTCACTCAACGACCAGTCGACCTTCACCCTCCCGCTCGGCCTGCAGACTCTCGCGGCCGAGAACGTCCCCCACTACAACAATCTGATGGCCGGAGCGCTCATCGTGGTCATCCCCGTCGTGCTGCTCTTCGTCTGTCTCCAGCGCTACTTCGTCAACGGTCTCGTCGGGGCGGTGAAGGGCTGATGCGCGTTCTGGTCACCGGAGCCGCCGGACACATCGGCGGCCATGTCATCGAGGACCTGCTGGCCCACGGCCACCGGATCGTCGCCACCGACCTCGTCCCCGTGGACGACCCACGGCTCGACCGGGTCCACACGGGCGATCTGCGCGATCCCGGACTGGTCCGTGACGCCATGGCCGGTGCCGAGGCCGTCGTCCATCTGGGGGCCATCCCGCACCCCAACTCCGATGACGGCAGCGCCCTGTTCGCCACCAACTGCCTCACCGCGCACCGGGTTCTCGACGAGGCGGGCCGCACCGGCGTGCGCCGCGTCGTCGCCGCCTCCAGCCTGGCGGCCGTGGGACTCGCCTGGTCCCCGCGGCCCCAGTCCCCGCGCTACGTACCGCTGGACGAGGAACATCCCACCCTCGTCCAGGATCCGTACGGCCTCTCCAAGCTCGTCCTGGAGGAGGCGGCCCGCGCCACCCACCGGCGCCACGGCACCGGCATCGTCTGCATGCGGTTCCCGTTCACCGGCACCGGCGAGCGGCTCGCGGCACAGCTCGCCGCCGTACGTGACGATCCAGGGGGCCACCGGATGGATCTGTGGGGGTGGCTGGACACCAGGGACGCGGCCAGGGCCGTGCGGTACGCGCTCACCGCCGAACTGACGGGCTGTCATATTCTCAACGTGGCGGCCGACGACACCTCGTCGCCCGTGCCGACGGCCCAACTGCTCGAAGAGCACCATTCGGGCGTGCCGTACTTCACCGAACTGACCGGCCACGCCTCGCTGTTCGATACCTCGGCCTGCGCGAAGCTGCTGGGCTTCGCCCCGGAGTACCGCAGGACCCCGCCGGCCGAGGCCGGGGGTGTCGAAGGCGGGGGTGTCGAGGCCGGGGGCCCGGCTCCGGGCACCGCTTCCGGCCCGGCCGGAGAAGGGGAGGGATGAGGGCGGGCGGCGGCGCTGCGGCGGCGCGGAGCCGATCACGCTCCGCGCCCCCACCGATCCGCACCCCGGCGACCCGCTCTCCCGGGACGTGGGGTTAGGCTCGGGCGCGCCGCCCGCCCGCGGCGGAGATTCGGAGAACGCGCACCATGGACACCGCACCGCGCCCCGCTCCCGGCCGGCTCACCTACCGGGACGCCACCGCAGCAGACGTCAAGCCGCTCGTGGCACTCATCGAGTCCGCCTACCGCGGTGAGAGCGCCCGAGCCTCCTGGACCTCCGAGGCCGACCTGCTGGAGGGGCAGCGCACCGACGAGCAGGGTGTCCTCGATGTGATCGAGGCCGACGGCGGCCGGCTCCTGATCGTCGAGGCCGACGGTGTGCTGGTCGCCTGCTGCCAGCTGGAGCACCGCGGCCCCGCCGCGTACTTCGGCATGTTCGCCGTCGACCCCGGCGCGCAGGGCGGCGGTCTCGGCAAGCGCGTCCTCGCCGAGGCGGAGCGCCGCGCCCGCGCGGACTGGGGCGTGGGCGAGATGCACATGACCGTGATCGTCCAGCGCGAGGACCTGATCGCCTGGTACGAGCGCCGCGGCTACCGTCGTACGGGACAGCTGCTGCCCTTCCCGTACGGCGACGAGCGCTTCGGTATCCCGCAACGGCCCGACCTGGCGTTCGAGCTGCTGGTCAAGCCACTGGACCAGGACTCCTGACCGCTCCGTCGACCGCCCCTTCCACCGCAGCCCGCCCGTCGCGCCGGGTACGGGCGTCACGCAGGGATGCCAGCAGTTGCAGCCGTTCGGCGTCCGGGCTGCCGGGCTCGGCGGTGTAGACGAACATGACGGGGCCGGGACTGCCGGGCAGCGGGTAGCTGCCCCACTCGACGGTGATCTCGCCGACCTGAGGATGCCGGAACAGCTTCGTCCCCTGCACCGTCTCGCGCACCTCGTGCCGGGCCCACAGCCGCCGGAAGTCCGCGCTGCGGATGCTGAGTTCACCGATGAGCATGGTGGCCCGCGGGTGCGTCGGGTCGGTGACGACGGCGGTGCGCAGCATCCCGATGTACTGGAGCGCGGTGGCCTCCCAGTCGGGGCAGCGCATCCGGGTCTCGGGGTCGTGGAACAGCGAGGTGAGCATGTTGCGGTGCTCCGGCGGCTGCTGGCTCGGATCCCCGAACAGCTCCTCGGCGAGCGCGTTCCAGGCGAGCAGGTCGAGGTGCAGGCCGAGCACCACGGCGGGGGTGTTCATGGTGGCCAGCAGCTGCCGGGTGCCGTCCGGTACGCGTTCGGGGGCGCGGCGCCTGCGTACGCGCTGCGGCCGGCGTGCCGCCTGGGCGAGGGCGAACAGATGCCTGCGTTCGTCGTCGTCCAGGTTCAGCGCGGTGGCGAGGTCGTCGAGGACGTTGTCGGAGGGGCGTACGTCGCGGCCCTGCTCCATGCGCTGGTAGTAGTCGGTGCTCAGCCCCGCCAGCAGCGCGATCTCCTCCCGCCTGAGCCCGGTAACCTTGCGCCGGGGGCCCGGCTCAAGACCGACGTCCCGCGGGCTCAGCCGGCCGCGGCGGGCACGGAGGAAGTCACCGAGTTCACGGGCGAACGAGTGGTCGGCAGCCATACGGACAGTGTGCGGGTACGGCACGGGCCGAAGGTAGGTCTGGCACTCCTAGGGAAACGAGTGCGACCGCGCGCCGCCGGTCCGCTCCTACGGTTGGCGCCGGGCAGCCGTGCACACCATCCCCAGCCGTGCACACCTCATTTCCCGGGAGCATCGGCCATGACCGAATGGACTGAACGTGACATCCCCGACCAGAGTGGCCGGGTCGCCGTCGTGACCGGCGCGAACTCCGGACTGGGTCTGGTCACCGCGACCGAACTCGCCCGTAGCGGCGCGCACGTCGTGATGGCCGTACGCGACACCGCCGCCGCAGAGCGGGCTGCCGAGGACATCCGCGGAACCGTACCGGACGCCCTGATCGAAGCACGCCGACTCGACCTGGCCTCCCTTGATTCGGTGCGCGCCTTCGCGAAGGGGATGAACGACGACTTCCCGGCGATCGACCTGCTGGTCAACAACGCCGGTGTGCTCCATCTCGGCCCCGCCCGCACCACCGCCGACGGGTTCGAGACCCACTTCGGCGTCAACATGCTGGGCCATTTCGCGCTCACCGGCCTGCTGCTCGGCATCCTCGGCCGCGCGGAAGCTCCTCGCGTGGTCAGCATCAGCTCGACCGCCCACCGGGGCGCCCGTCTCGACTTCGACGACCTGATGTCGCGGAACACGTTCAGACCCCGCCGCGCGTACGCCCGTTCCAAGCTGGCCTGCACCGTCTACGGCTTCGAGCTGCACCGCCGGCTGGAGAAGGCGGGCTCACCCGTCCTCAGCGTCGTCGCCCACCCCGGGATCTGCCGCACCAACCTCAGCCCGCGGGCGTTCAAGGAGCGGAGTGCGATTTCGCGGGCCGTCGACCGGGCGACACAGCGGGCGTTCCCCTCGGTCCAGGGGGGCGCGCGGTCGCAGCTGCACGCCGCGACCGCGCCCGGAGTGCGCGGCGGCCAGTTCTACGGGCCGTCCGGCTTCCAGGAGATCCGCGGCCCGGTCGCCACGACGGAGCCCAACCCGCAGGCCGCCGACCCCGCGTGCGGGAAGAAGCTGTGGGCCGCCGCGGAGGAGCTGACCGGCATCAGCCACCCGTGAACCGCCGGGACGCCAGACCCGAGTGCCACCCCCCCCGGTACGGCCGAAGGGTCTGGCGTCCCGGCTCCGCGTGTCAGGCCGTGAAACGGCCGGTACGGCGGATCTCCGGGAAGTCGGTGGTCGCGCCGTCCAGCCCGAGCGCCCGGACCAGCCGCAGATGGTCGGGGGTGTTCACCACCCAGCCGATCACCCCGAGCCCCGCCGCGTGCGCGCGCTCGACGACCTCCAGCGTCAGCCGCCGGATGTTCAGCGCGAGCGAGTCCGCGCCCACCGCGACCGCCCGGTCCACCACATCGCCGCCCCAGCGGCTGGCGATCAGCACCGTGCGTACGCCCGGCACCAGGGCGGAGATCTCGGCGACGGCCTCGTCGTGGAACGAGGACACCTCGACCCGTCCCACCAGCTGCCTCTCGCGCATGACATCGGCCAGCGCCCGCGCCGCCGCCACATCCTTGATCTCCGCCTGGAGCGGTGAGCTCACCGCGTCCAGGACCTCGTCGAACACCGGCACCCGCTCGCCCCGCCCCGCGTCGAGCTCCCGCAGCTCGGCGAGGGTCCGGTCGGCGATCGGGCCCGTGCCGTCCGTCGTCCGGTCCAGCTCCGCGTCGTGCATGACGACGAGGGCGCCGTCCTTGCTCAGATGAAGGTCGAGCTCGATCGCGTCCATGCCGGCCCGCTCGGCGTGCAGAAAGGAGCGCAGGGTGTTCTCGGGCTCGACACCCATCACTCCACGATGACCGATGGTGAGGAAAGTCAAGGCTGACTCGCTTCCGTCGTCGGCGGCTCCCGCGCGGCGCTGGTGCCCCACGCGGCACGGCGGCAGCCTAACGGTCCGTGCGCCGGTATGGACCCGTGCGTGACGCGTAAGTGGAGATGCCTGCTGTCCACAGCGCGTACGGCGGGAAAATCGCCCGTAAAGTCGAGGCGTGGCAGGATAATTTGTCTCGGTCGACCTTGTACGGGAGAATCAAAGACCGATACGGTGCTTTGACGCCAGCTTCTCCCGCGGAGGGTGTGACATGACGGAAATTCTTGTGCAGGACCGGACCGGAGGGCCCTCGGCCGACGGCGAGCGGGTGGTCGAGCACCCCGCGTGGACCGAGCTCAAGAATGCCGTCGACGAGATCCGCCCCTGGCAGTCCAAGGACGGCTCCATCGATTTCGACGCCGACGACGCGCCCGCGCGCGCCCTCGTCGAGGTCACGCTCGACCGCGTGACCGCCGCCGTCGAGCACCTCTCGCCCCTGCTTCCGCACGACGCCGCCTACCACGAGGCGCTCGTCGCGGACCTCCGCAAATGGGCCGACAGCGCCTTCGACGTGCCCGACTTCCTGGACTCGCTGCTCGCCTTCCGGCCCGCGGCCGACCGTGTGGACCGGCGGCAGCACCTGGTCGTCTTCCCCATGTACACGCAGAACGGCAACCCGGACCGCAATCTGGAGGCCGTCGTCCTGCGCATGGTCTGGCCCGAGTGGCTGGCCGAGCTGGAGCGCACCCGCTACGACAACCCCCTCTTCTGCGGCATCACCTTCGAGGACTTCACCGCCGGTTACGACACCAACTCCGCGGTCCTCTTCCCCGAGACGATCGCGGTCCGCGAGGCCCCCGAGCGGTTCAGCTGGGGCGGCATCTTCTGCGACCGCGAGGCCGCCAGGTTCCGCCGCGTCACCGAGGCCGCCGTCGACATCCTCGGGGTCGAACTCCCCGACGACATCCGCGAGATGGTCGGCGACCAGGACCGCTGCCAGCAGGCGTTCGTCCTCTGGGACATGATCCACGACCGCACCCACAGCCATGGCGACCTGCCGTTCGACCCCTTCATGATCAAGCAGCGGCAGCCGTTCTGGATGTACGGCCTGGAGGAGCTGCGCTGCGACCTCACCGCCTTCCGCGAGGCCGTGACGCTGGCGGCCGACGGTGTCCCGCAGGGCCGCGACGTGCAGTACGCGGTGCTCTTCGACCGGATGTTCCGCTTCCCCGTCACCGGTGCCCGTCAGCGCAACTACGACGGCCTCGGCGGCCAGCTGCTCTTCTCCTACCTCCACAAGCACGACGTGGTGCGCTGGACCGACAACACCCTGCGCATCGACTGGGAGCGGGCCCCGCAGGTCACCCAGCGGCTGCTCGCCGAGATCGAGGCCCTCTACCGGGACGGTATCGACCGCCCCAAGCTGGTCCACTGGCTCGCCGCCTACGACCTCGTCTCCACCTATCTGGCCCCGCACCCCGGATCCCGCTGGGCCAAGGGCCCGGACGCCCTCGACCTGGAACTGCCCCCGCGCAAGCTGGTCGACGACGTGCTTCCCGACGAGTTTCCGCTCAGCATGTTCTACGAGGCGCTGGGCAAGAAGCTCAAGACCGTGATCGCCTCGACCCAGGGCATCCGGGCCACGAGCACCGAGAAGCGAGCCGCGTGAGTTCGTACGACACTGCTGTCTGCGGGCGCTGTGCGCCCGCGAGAGCCTGGCCGGCCACGGCATGAGCGACTACGTGCGGAGACGGGGAACACCGGGATGACGGAGAAGACGACCATGAGCACAACCACCGGAGCGGGTGGCCCGCTGGACGGCGCCGTCGTGGCGGTCGCCGGAGCGGGAGGCCCCGCCGGGCGCGCGGCCCTCCTGCGCCTGGCCTCGGCCGGCGCGACGGTCGTCGGTGCCGACGCGGACGGGGCGAGCCTCGCCGAGGCGGTCGACGCCGCCCGCCGCGCCCACAGCGGCGCCACCGTCACCGGTGAGACCGTCGACCTCCTGGATCTGGCGGCCACCCGCGCCTGGGCGGCGAAGACCGAGAAGGACGCGGGACGGGGCCGGATCGACGGGCTCGTCCATCTCGTCGGCGGCTGGCGCGGCGGCAAGACCTTCGCCGACACCGACCTCGCCGACTGGGACCTGCTGGAGAAGCTGCTGATCCGCACGGTCCAGCACACCTCCCTCGCCTTCCACGAAGCTCTGCTGCGCAGCGACCGCGGCCGCTATGTGCTGATCAGCGCCGCCGGAGCGAGCAAACCCACGGCCGGCAACGCCGCCTACGCGTCCGCCAAGGCGGCGGCCGAGGCCTGGACGCTGGCGCTCGCCGACGACTTCCGCAAGGCCGGGGGCGACGAAGGGCCGCGCGCGGCGGCTGCGATCCTGGTCATCAAGGCACTGGTGCACGACGCGATGCGCGCCGAGCGCCCGAATGCGAAGTTCGCGGGCTTCACGGACGCCGGAGACCTGGCCGACGCCATCGCCGGGGTCTGGGAGCGGCCCGCCGGTGAAGTGAACGGAAGCCGCCTGTGGCTGAGCCCCGAGTCATGACGTCCCGCAAGACCGCGGCGCGCGCCCACCACGACCCCGCCGTGCGCGGGTTCGCCAGCGACAACTACGCGGGCGCCCACCCCGAGGTGCTGGCGGCCCTCGCCATCGCCAACGGCGGCCACCAGGTCGCGTACGGCGAGGACGACTACACCGACCACCTCCAGCGTGTCATGCACAGCCACTTCGGCCCCACCGCCGAGGCTTTCCCGGTCTTCAACGGAACCGGCGCGAACGTCGTCGCGCTCCAGTCGATGACCGACCGCTGGTCCGCGGTGATCTGCGCCGAGTCCGCACACATCAACATGGACGAGGGCGGGGCTCCCGAGCGGGTCGGCGGCCTCAAACTGCTGCCCGTGCCCACCCCCGACGGCAAGCTCACCCCGGAGCTGGTCGACCGCCAGGCCTGGGGGTACGAGGACGAGCACCGGGCCATGCCGCAGGTCGTGTCGATCACCCAGAACACCGAACTGGGCACCGTCTACACCCCGGCCGAGATCCGCGCCCTGTGCGAGCACGCCCACGAGCGGGGCCTGAAGGTCCATCTCGACGGAGCCCGGATATCCAACGCCGCCGCCTCCCTCGACGTACCGATGCGCACCTTCACCAACACCGTGGGCGTGGATGTGCTGAGTTACGGCGGCACGAAGAACGGCGCGATCTTCGGCGAGGCCGTCGTCGTGATCGATCCCGACGCGGTGCGCGCGATGAAGAGGCTGCGCAAGCTGTCGATGCAGCTCAGCTCCAAGATGCGGTTCGTCTCCGTCCAGTTGGAGGCGCTGCTGGCCGGTGATCTGTGGCTGCGCAACGCCCGGCACAGCAACGCCATGGCCCAGCGGCTCGCCGACGGCGTGCGCTCGGTCGACGGCGTCGAGATCCTGCACCCCGTCCAGGCCAACGCCGTCTTCGCCCGGCTGCCGCGCGAGGTGGGGGAGCGGCTCCAGAAGCGGTTCCGCTTCTACTTCTGGGACAAGGCCGCCGGTGACGTGCGCTGGATGTGCGCCTTCGACACCACCGAGGACGACGTCGACGCGTTCGTCCAGGCGGTCAAGGAAGAGATGGCCAGGTAACCGGCGACCGGGGCCTCGCTCCGGAGCGGTGCATTACAGTAGACCTCGCGGTGTGCTGTGATGCACCGTTTCCGTACGTCCCGAGGCAAGGCAGACGATGACCCTGACGCTCACCGTGTCGGACGAGGTGCACACCCTCGTCCCCGGCTTCACCCCGCTCGCCGTCGAGGCCCACGGCCTGGTCAACGGCCCCAGCAACGAGGCCAGTTCGGCGCTGCTGGACGACGCTGCCCGGCGGCTCGCCGCCCGCCTCGACGGGCGCGCCCCGCACGAGGACCCGCACATGGTGGCCTGGCGCGCGGCGTACACGGCCTTCGGCAGCAAGCCGAACCGTACGCGCAACTCCGCCGAGGCCCTGGCCAGGCGCGCGCTCGCCGACGGCGGTCTGCCCCGGATCAATCTGCTCGTGGACCTCTACAACGCGATCAGCGTGGCCCATCTGATCCCCGTCGGCGGCGAGGACACCGACCGGATCACGGGCGCCATGCGGCTCGTACGGGCCACCGGCGAGGAGCCGTTCCACACCGCCGCGGGCGGGGAGCCGGCCGTCGAGCACCCGGACGCGGGCGAGGTCGTGTGGCGTGACGAGGAAGGTGTGACCTGCCGGCGCTGGAACTGGCGCCAGGGTGTGCGCACCCGGCTCACGGAGGAGTCGGTGAACGCCGTCTTCCTGCTGGAGGGTCTGGCCCCCATGACCGGCTCGGAACTTGACGCGGCGGGCACCGAACTCGCCGAATCACTGGAGAAGTTGAGCCCCGGCGTACGGATCACCGTGCGCCCGGCGCTCTGAGTCGATCTGGCAGGGCGTCAGTTGGGCGACGAGCCGTGCAGTGACGTTTCGGTGCTGACGCCCGCGGCGTCCGCGAGGCTCAGCCGGCTTCGCGGGCCTCGGCCGGCGTCGGAGCCGTACCGCCCAGATGCGCCGGTACCCACCAGGTGTCGCTCGCGTCCCTGGGCCGTACCGGATAGGCGCGCTGCGCGGCTTCGAGCAGCTCCTGCACCCGCTCGCGCAGGCGCCGGGTGATCGCACCCGCGTACTGGTCGGTCGGGGCCTCCACGGGCTCGCCGACCCGCATCGTCACGGGGATGTGACTGCGCCGGAAGTTACGCGGGCGTCCCTTCGTCCAGAGCCGCTGGGTGCCCCACAGCGCCATCGGGATCAGCGGCACTCCGGCCTCCTGCGCCAGCCGCGCCGCGCCGGACTTGAAGGACTTGAGCGTGAAGGACTGCGAGATCGTCGCCTCGGGGAACACGCCGATGATCTCGCCGGCGCGCAGCGAGTCGAGCGCGTGCGAGTAGGCCGTCTCGCCCTGCGTACGGTCCACGGGGATGTGTTTCATGCCGCGCATGAGCGGCCCCCCGACCTTGTGCCGGAAGACCGATTCCTTCGCCATGAAGCGGACGAGGCGCTTCTGGGGGAGTGCGGTGAGGCCGGTGAAGATGAAGTCCAGATAGCTGATGTGGTTGCTGACGAGCACCGCGCCGCCGGTACGCGGGATGTTCTCGGAGCCCTGAGTCTCGATCCTGAGGTCCAGCGCCTTGAACATCGTGCGGGCGGCGCCGATGACCGGCCGATAGACGAGCTCTGCCATCTGGAGGAGACCCTTCTGTTCCCGGGGAGGGTTCTCCCGACGGAAGCTACGCAGCCGTAGGTTTTCGGCATTGGGCAGATCGTGCCCCAAACGAGCCCTTGTGGCCAGTCCTGTCGACGGCGCGGAGCGAGATTCTCATCACGTCATTCCTGGTTGATCGGGGCGTTTGCCGCAGCTCAGCGCGGCGCCGCGGAATATCCTGCCGCCGTGCGAACGCTGCCCCGTGGGAGGGGTGACGAACGGACCCATGGCGGCGGAGGCTCAAGGTGCGCGGGGAAAAGGGCGAACAGCGGCTCGGCGCCGCGCTGTTGGGCGCGGAGTTGGGGGAGCGCGCCACACTGGTCCAGTTCTCCACCGCGTTCTGCCTGCCGTGCCGCGCGACCAGGCGCACGCTCGCCGAGGTGGCCGGCATGGTCGACGGCGTCGCCCATGTGGAGCTCGACGCGGAGGACCGCCTGGAGTTGGTACGCGAACTCGGCATCCTCAAGACCCCCACGGTGCTCGTCCTCGACGCGGCGGGCCGGATCGTACGGCGGGCCGCGGGGGTACCCCGTAAGGCCGATGTGATCGCCGCGCTGGGCGCGGCCGTCTCCGGCGGGACCCCGGGCGAGACCTCCGGCGGGTGACACGCTCCGGCCGAGGCCGGTGTGCGTCGGGCCGCCGGACCGGCGGGCGTTGGGAAGGTCACAGTTCAAAGCGC
Source organism: Streptomyces sp. NPDC058665 (assembly GCF_042714995.1). Taxonomy (NCBI): domain Bacteria; kingdom Bacillati; phylum Actinomycetota; class Actinomycetes; order Kitasatosporales; family Streptomycetaceae; genus Streptomyces; species Streptomyces sp. NPDC058665. The sequence continues at coordinate 1,114 of NZ_JBHXRX010000007.1, read as the reverse complement.
TTGCTCAGCGGGCATGAGCTGGATGTACTGGCGAGTAATATTATGGTCGGTGCGCGGGTCGACCTGACCGGAAAACCCCCCATCAGGCGCCTATGCTGCGAGCAACAACGCAGCCCAGAAATGACGATGCAGTAGGAGAGCCGGCGTGAGCTTGAGGATCGTTGTCTGTGTGAAGTATGTGCCCGACGCCACGGGTGACCGGCATTTCGCCGATGACCTGACGCTTGACCGTGACGATGTGGACGGTCTGCTGTCCGAGCTGGACGAGTACGCGGTCGAGCAGGCGCTGCGGATCGCGGGTGAGCACGACGGTGACGCGGAGGTCACCGTGCTGACGGTCGGTCCGGAAGACGCGAAGGACGCGCTGCGCAAGGCGTTGTCGATGGGGGCGGACAAGGCGGTCCACGTCGAGGACGACGATCTGCACGGCACGGACGCGCTCGGCACGTCGCTGGTTCTGGCGAAGGCGGTCGAGAAGACCGGTTACGACCTGGTGATCTGTGGCATGGCGTCCACCGACGGCACGATGGGTGTCCTGCCCGCGATGCTCTCGGAGCGGCTGGGTGTGCCGCAGGTGACGCTGCTGTCCGAGGTGTCGGTCGACGGTTCCACGGTGAAGGGCCGCCGTGACGGTGACGCGGCGACCGAGCAGCTTGAAGCCTCCCTGCCGGCTGTCGTGTCGGTGACGGACCAGTCGGGCGAGGCGCGCTACCCCTCGTTCAAGGGGATCATGGCGGCGAAGAAGAAGCCGGTGCAGTCCCTGGACCTGGGGGACCTGGGCATCGAGGCCGGGGACGTCGGTCTCGAAGGCGCGTGGACGGCCGTCGACTCCGCCACGGAGCGCCCGGCCCGCACGGCGGGCACGATCGTCAACGACGAGGGCAAGGGCGGCGACCAGCTGGCCGAGTACCTCGTCAGCCAGAAGTTCATCTGACGGGTGCGGTCCACCGCCCCTCTCGCCGGTCCCGGTTCCTTCACGCACACGCATTCGCAGGAGAACACAACCCATGGCTGAAGTCCTCGTCTATGTCGATCATGTGGACGGTGCCGTCCGCAAGCCCACTCTGGAGCTGCTGACGCTGGCCCGCCGCCTCGGTGACCCGGTCGCTGTCGC